>JAPLEC010000320.1 GCA_026391515.1 Bacteroidia bacterium
AATATTATGAACTTAAAAAAATCAAAAAATGCAAAGCTGAATCCCGGAGTCTGGGAATGCACAATTTCAGAATTAATAACAGGAAAGCAAGGTCTTTCAATTTCCGGGAATCCAAAAATTACTGATGGCCCGTACGGCAAAGCAGTATGGTTTGACGGAATTAATGATGGCTTTTTTCTTCCGGATAATCCGTTAAAAGGGCTGACCAGCTTCACGGTAGAAACATTGATCAGACCGGATGCGAATGGACCTGTTGAACAGAGGTTTCTGCATATCGGTGAGATTGACAGTGACCGCTTGCTTGTTGAAACAAGGACAAATGCAAATCAATGGTATCTGGATACATTTATTCTTTCAGGTGAATCGAAAAATGCACTTATCGATTCCACACTTGTGCATCCATGTGGTTCATGGTGCCATGTAGTGCTTACCCTTGATAAAACCGGACAGATGACAAACTATATTAACGGTAAAAAAGAAATCACCGGGCATGTAGATTTTAAACCGCTCAATTCAGGTGCAATGTCAATAGGCGCACGAAGGAATAAAGTTTCCTGGTACAAGGGAGCGATCTATAAGATAAGGATAAGTCCGCGGTTGTTGAAACCCGAGGATTTTATGGATTTTGTTTTGTAGCCCCACCAGGAATCGAACCTGGATTTAAGGTTTAGGAAACCTCCGTTCTATCCATTGAACTATAGGGCCAGAATGGAATGCAAAAGTATTGTTTTTTTCCGTGATTACAAACCTCTGTCTCCCCCTCTCGCTCTCCCGCCCTCCCGCCCTCCCCCACTCTCTCCCTCATAATTTTGATAAATCCTGTTTCTTTCATATTTTCACACTTTCAAATTAGTGGCCATGAACTGGATCGACTTCATAATTGTTGTTGTACTTATTATAGCTCTGATATCGGGTTTTACCAATGGTTTTATAAAAGAGGTTGCATCACTGGCTGCACTTATACTAGGTATCTGGGGTGCTATTAAATTTTCAAGCTTTACAGCTGCAAAACTCTACGATTGGTTTGATATGACAGGTCAATACGTTGGCATTATTGCCTTTATTGTCACCTTCATAATCATAGTAGTAATAATTCATTTTATCGGAACACTTGCTGACAAAATTGTAGATGCAGTCTCTCTCGGATTCCTTAACAGAATACTTGGTACGGTCTTCGGTGTTTTAAAATCAGTACTGATTATGAGCGTCTTCTTTGCCGTCCTGAATGCTATAGACGAACACAGACCGTTCCTTCCAAGGGATAAAATTGAAGAATCAAAATTCTATAACCCCATCTCCGATATTGCTCCGGCAATATTCCCGATATTGGGAGAAGGAAATTTCGGATCAGCCTTCGACAGGTTTAAAAAGAAACCAGAACCTGTACCTGAACCGGAAGAAAAAAAAGTAGAGGTAACTATTTAACAGTGTTTGTTATATTTGCAATTCTGAAAAAGTATATATGAATTTTATTGAAGAACTGAAATGGAGGGGCATGATTCACGATATCATGCCGGGAACAGAGGAATTGCTGAATAAGGAGATTACTATAGGATATATAGGATTTGATCCTACTTCAGACTCACTTCACATTGGCCACATGGTACAGATAATGCTCCTGGTGCATTTTCAGCGTGCCGGCCATGTACCTGTAGCCCTGATAGGCGGCGCTACAGGAATGATAGGCGATCCGTCAGGTAAATCGGAAGAAAGAAACCTGCTTGATGAACCAACTCTCAGAAAGAACCAGGAAGGAATTAAAAAACAACTGTCCAAATTCCTCGATTTTCAGTCAGATAAAAAGAACAAGGCCATTATGGTTAACAATTATGACTGGATGAAAGAATATTCTTACCTGGGTTTTATCAGAGAAATAGGAAAGCATATCACGGTAAATTATATGATGGCAAAAGATTCAGTTAAAAAAAGGCTGAAATCTGATGCCAAGGAAGGAATGTCATATACTGAATTTTCGTACCAGCTGGTACAGGGAACAGATTTTCTTCATCTTTATAATAAGTACGGATGCAAGCTTCAGATGGGAGGCTCCGATCAATGGGGCAATATTATTACAGGTACTGAATTAATACGAAGAAAAACCGGCGGCGAAGCATTTGCATTGACATGTCCTCTTATTACAAAAACAGACGGATCTAAATTTGGCAAAACTGAAGCAGGCAATGTATGGCTCGATCCTGAAAAGACTTCACCTTACCATTTTTACCAGTTCTGGCTCAATATTTCGGATGAGGATGCTGCAAAGTATATAAAGATTTTTACATTGATTGGGAAGAAAGAAATTGAAACACTGATCTCAGAGCATAAAAAAATGCCTCATGAACGGTTATTGCAGAAACGTCTTGCAGAAGAAGTAACAGTAATGGTTCATTCCCGTGAAGAATTGGAATCTGCAGTTGAAGCATCACAAATCCTTTTCGGAAAAGGGACCACAGAATCGTTGAAGAAAATGAATGAAAACACCTTCCTCTCTGTTTTTGAAGGAGTTCCGACATTTGATGTAAAGAAAGAAATTCTTACAGGCGGAATTACTTTTGCTTCTCTTTGTACAGAACAATCACAGGTATTCCCTTCAAAAGGAGAGCTTAAAAGAATGGTACAGGGCGGAGGAGTAAGTCTTAATAAAGCAAAAGTTGAAAATCCTGATTTATCGATAACTTTAGATTTATTGCTTAATAAAAAATACCTGCTTATTCAAAAGGGGAAGAAAAACTATTTCCTGATACGGGTTGTCTGATTGTTATCTCAGATCAGCTGTAATTATAGAAACATCATCAAAAAGGTAAGGATTCGTATCCGGAATTCCCAGGTACTTTATCATCAGTTGAATATTTTGTGCAACAGGCTCACTATTTGAAATATGCCTGATAATTTCTTTTGTTCCGATATCTTTTCCGTCATCACCTTTTAACTCAGAAAGACCATCGGTATAGCACACTATTTTAGAATATTGTTCGATCGGAATTTCTGTTTTTTTAACAACAGGGATATCATCGAGCATTCCTATTCCCACACAGGAAGCATTGAGATGACTCACTTCGCCTGATACGGTATTGTAAAGAACCGGTGAATTATGAGCGGCATTAATATATTCAAGAACTTTGCTTTTATGATCATAACGGGCAACAAAAAAAGTAATGAATTTTTCACCGGCTGCATTAGACACAATAATGGAATTTAGCTTATGAATAAGAAGTTCAAGATCGATAGTGGAAGAAAAAAGCGCTCTTAAACTTGCCTGGAAATTTGACATCAGAATTGCAGCAGATATTCCCTTCCCTGAAACATCTGCAATACAAAAACCTGTTTTTGTATCAGATAATTTTAAGCAGTCGTAATAATCGCCTCCGACCTCATAATGAGGATAATAAAATCCGTTCACAATTATATCCGGGTCTCTAGGCATATGACGGTTATCAGGGATCAGCATTTTCTGCATCCTGGCTGCCAGCTCAAGCTCCTTCTTCAGCGCTTCCTGTCTGAGGCTTTCTTTATGCAGCCTGATATTTTCAATTGCAACAATTATGATGCTCGAAAGAGTCTGGATAAAATTAAGGTGCTTAAGAACAGGGCTCATTCCTTCACCTTCCTCTTCAATATCACCAATGAACAGGAATGCAAGATGAACATTGTTATTAAAAACAGGAACAATGATATCTACCCCTTCAAAATCCATGTCGGATGATACATAGGTTATATCATCAAAGCCAAGAAGACGTGATTCGACATCAATTTTTTCAAAATGCTTCGGAAATCCTCCATTAAGCAAACATTCCCATGTTCCTGACCGCTTAAAGATCAGAATTTTACCGATGCCAAGATTTTCCCGGAGGATTGATTCGTATTTTGCGAGCAGGACTTCTGTCGGAAGATTAGCATTAATCGACAAAGTAACATCAAGCAATGAATCGAGCTTGAACTTGAGGATCTTTACCCTGTCGTTAGAAATCCTTTTATCTTCCATTTTTTTAGCCTTTAACCCTTTCAACATATGATTTGGAACGGGTATCAATTCTTATTTTATCTCCAACATTTATAAAAAGGGGAACCATTACAGTACTCCCGTTCACCATTTTTGCCTGCTTGTATGTATTAGTTGCTGTATCGCCTCTTAATCCGGGTTCAGAATAAACTACCTCCATAATTACGAATTGCGGAAGCTCAACTGAAAGTACATTCTCGGTATCTGCATGAACCACAACCTCAACAATTTGTCCTTCCATAAGGAATTCAGGATAGTCAATTATAAATTCTTCAACATGTATCTGTTCAAACGTTTCAAGATGCATGAAATAATACCCGATATCATCTTTGTAAAGATACTGATAAGGACGTCTTTCAACTCTTGCAACATTTACTTTTGTACCGGAAGAAAATGTATTGTCAATTACTCTCCCCGTTTTAATGTTTCTGAGTTTTGTTCTTACAAAAGCCGGTCCTTTCCCGGGTTTTACATGCTGAAATTGCACTATCACATAAAGGTCATTGTTGAATTCAATAACCAGTCCATTCCTGAAGTCTGCAGTACTTGCCATAAAAATATTACAATTGTTTACAGAGTTTAATTATTTCTTTTTTATTTCGAGCGGATAGACGAGGCCATCATAACTTACCAGGTCCACCATAAACGATCCCACAAAGATATCAAAACGAATTTTAACCGGTAAAAAATTTTTATCTGAAGAAAACCAGAAAGAGACATCCTCTTCGGTTTTAAAGAGTCTTCCTTTTTCTGTCACAGGATTAAACTTATAACATCTGATCTTTCCTGCTTTGGTTTTAACCTCTTCGATACCAATATACCTCATTCTTATAGGATAAAGTTCATCCGTAAACCATGTCATAACTGTGATCATTTCTCCCTTTTTAATATTATCAATATCGGGCAGAATATGATTGCGAAACCAGTAAAAGCAGGAAATGATGTCGTGGATACCCTGCGGAGTAATATGCACTCCTGTAAGATCGCTTGTAAGTATGGCTGAGTCCTGTCTTGTCTTGTGATCGAACATGACAACATTATATCTCCTGTATCTTCCCTCGCTTATATTTCTTATTGATTTAACCGGCAATTCTGTTTCGGGACTCATAAAGCTTTCATAAATATCTTTAACCTTAAAAATTGCATCTGCCATTCCTGTGGTTCTTCCCAATAAAACTGAATGCCAGACCTCCTTCCCTGCAACAGTATCTGTAGAGAGGTTAAGAGTTGCCACGCCGCCTGATATCAGGCCATAATGGATCAGATAACGGACTTTTTCTCCCGGCTGATATGAAGAAACCTGGCTTGTCCCTGGCAGCAGGAACAGATATAAAAGAACGAATATCAGGAACAGCTTCCTCATAGTTTTTTATAAATCACAGGCAATTTACAAGCCAATTATTTTCCTAAAATATTCTTTACAGATTTTGAAGTTAAAAAATCTTTGAGATAAAAGGGCTCAAAATATGCGACATCTTCAAACCGGCGATTATCGAATGCTTCGAATGCCGGCTTCCGCATAAACGAGGCAGAAATCCTGAAATCATCGGCAAAAATCAAATTCCGGCGTTTAATTATTTCTCTGCATTTATCAGCACCGTCACCAAAAATGAAAATCCTCGACGATCCGGGTAAATCACTTAAA
>JAPLEC010000206.1 GCA_026391515.1 Bacteroidia bacterium
AAGAATACCTTTACCGGTCAATTTTTTCTGAACATTTCCCGTCCGACTCTGCTGCTGCATGTGTTCCATCGGTACCATCTGTAGCGTGCAGTACTGCTGAAGCCCTTTCATGGGATGCTTCGTTTAAAAATTTGAACGATCCTTCTGGTAGAGCAGTGAAAAACGTCCACCGGGATTCCTATTAATAAAATTTGAAATGTTTTACTGCCGGTGACAGGGATATCACATACTACGTATCTACTACCTATTTTCATTTAATTGTACTATTTTTATTGCAGATATCCTGATTTTAGTATCTGCTATGGAAAAAGATGATAATTACAATCTGAAAATCATTCTGTGGTTAATCCTGTTTCTAGTATTTGGAATTATAATCATTACGTGTGAATCGCACAGAGATGAATTTATAATGACTGTCAATGGTCCTGTTAAGCCTGAACAGATAGGACGAGCGCTTACTCATGAACATATCCTGGTCGATTTCATTGGTGCAGATAGCACCGGGTACTTCAGATGGAACAGGGATTCGGTAATAGCTAAGGCTTTGCCAACATTGGAAGAAGCCAAAAATGCAGGTGTAAAAACATTCTTTGAATGTACGCCTGAATATCTTGGTCGTGATCCTTTATTATTGAAGGAGCTTTCACTTAGAACCGGTTTAACTTTCATTACAAACACCGGTTATTATGGATTCAATAATAAGTATCTTCCCAGGAGCTTCTATACATCAGATGCTGCTGCACTGGCTGAAAAGTGGACCGGTGAGTTTTTGAACGGTATTGAAGGAACAGGGATCAAACCGGGATTTATCAAAATAGCAGTAAATCCCGCAGACTCATTATCACCTGCTGATCAGAAGATTATTACGGCAGCTGCCCTTACCCATCTTAAAACAGGATTAACAATAGCTTCTCACACAGGTCCGGAGAAGCCCGCTTTTGCACAGATCAATATCCTGAAGAAAAATGGAGTTCACCCTTCTGCATTCATCTGGGTACATGCTGAACGAGGTACCATGGAAGGGATCATTGAAGCAGGAAAAAGCGGTGCATGGATCTCGTTTGATAATATCCGCAACAGGCCTAATCTTAAAGCCGGTGAACCATTCACTATTGAGTGGTACGCTTCAAGGATCGCTGAACTTAAGAAGAAACTGCTTCTGAATAAAGTGCTTCTCTCTCATGATTCCGGATGGTATGATCCTGCAAAACCCGGGGGTGGTAAATTCATCGGCTATACAGATATATTTGAATATCTTCTTCCGGCTCTCAAAGAAAAAGGACTGACTGATGCAGATATTGATCAGCTGCTGGTAAAAAATCCCGCTGAAGCATTTAAAATCAGAATCAGAAAATTACCTTGAAAATCCGGATTGCCTTGAACGCAGAACTCTGATTTAAACCTTAAACCTGAAAAATGAAACCTTCAACATCTCTGATTTTACTTGCATCAATTGCAGCAAACGGATGTGCACAGTCACCTAAGGAAAAAGCTCTGCCCAATATTGTCTTTATTCTTGCTGATGATCTGGGTTATGGCGATCTGAGCTGCTATGGTCAGCAGAAGTTTTCAACTCCATATATCGACCGCCTCGCAAGCGAGGGCATGCTATTCCGTCAGCACTATACCGGATGCACAGTTAGTGCCCCTTCACGTTCATGCCTGATGACCGGTCTTCATACCGGACATACGCCAATCAGGGGTAATAAAGGATGGGATCCGGAAGGTCAATGGCCATTACCTGCTAAATCACTTACTGTTGCTGAGATGCTGAAGACAAAGGGCTATACCACCGGAGCATTCGGTAAATGGGGACTCGGGTATATTGATACCGAAGGAGACCCTAATTCACAGGGATTTGACGAGTTCTATGGTTTTAATTGCCAGAGCCTGGCACATAACTATTACCCTGATCATCTCTGGCATAACCACGAAAAGATTCTCCTTCATCAGAATGATAGCGGTAAAACAGGTGCATACAGTGCGGATGTCATTCATAAAGCTGCTCTTGATTTCATCGAATTAAATAAAAACAGACCTTTTTTTCTTTTTTATCCGACGACGATACCTCATGCTGAACTGCTTGCTAAAGAGGATTATATGAAGATATACAAAGGTAAATTTGATCCTGAAAAATCATTTAAAGGAGTTGATGGGGGACCAGAGTTCAGGCTTGGCCCTTATGGTTCACAACCAGAAGCTCACGCAGCTTTTGCAGCCATGATTAAGGAACTCGATGATTATGTTGGTGAAATACTGTCAAAGCTCAAAGAGCTTGGTCTCGAAAAAAATACGATTGTAATATTCGCTTCAGATAACGGACCACATCTTGAGGGCGGAGCCGATCCTGACTTCTTTAACAGCAATGGCGATTTAAAGGGCTACAAACGGGATTTGTACGAAGGCGGAATCAGAACACCGCTTCTCGTCAAATGGCCGGGAAAGATAAAGGGAGGATCGACTTCGGATAATGTTTCAGCATTCTGGGATATAATGCCTACTCTGGCAGAAATTACCGGCGCTCAAATACCTGAAAACATTGACGGAATATCATTTCTCCCCACTTTATTGGGTAAAAAGAATCAGATGCAGCATCTCTATCTGTACTGGGAATTCCATGAGCAGGGTGGAAAGATTGCGGTACGGAAAGGTACATGGAAAGCTGTTAAACGCAACGTCGATAAAACTCCGCAAGGTTCTCTGGAACTGTACGATCTGTCAACGGATATCGGTGAAACAAACGATGTTGCTTCGTCACATCCTGAGTTAGTAAAAGAGATGGAAGAGATTATGAAACAGGCACATACGCCCTC
>JAPLEC010000291.1 GCA_026391515.1 Bacteroidia bacterium
TCATATTCAGGATGTTACAAGAAGGATGGCTAAAGAGGGATTCCTCGCCCTGGCACCTGATGCTCTCTCCCCGGTTGGCGGCACTCCTGATGATATTAGCAATGTTGGAGCTCTGTTTAAACAGCTGAACAATGAGCAGACAGTTAAGAATTTTGTAGCTGCTGTTAAATATCTGAAGACACATCCTAAATCTACCGGTAAAGTAGGATGTACAGGTTTCTGCTGGGGCGGCGCTATGACCAATCAGGTTGCAGTCAACTCGCCCGATCTTAATGCGGCTGTTCCTTATTACGGAAGGCAGCCTTCTGCTGAAGATGTGGCAAAAATAAAAGCGCCCATAATGGCTCATTATGCTGAAAATGACGCCGGTATAAATGCAGGTATCCCGGCTTTCGAAGAGGCGTTGAAAGCGAATAATAAGGAGTATCAGATTTTCTCATACCCGGGCACCGGACATGGTTTTAATAACGATACCAATAAAGACCGTTACAATGAAGAGGCTGCAAAACTGGCCTGGCAAAGAACCGTAGCGTTCTTTAAAGAGAAGCTGAAATAGAAATGCTCCCTACTCCTAAATGGGGTTTATCTGCTGGTTCCATTCCGAACGAATTGTCTCCACGAACGGCTGACAATGAGTAAAGAATAGCTTATATCCCTGACACAGATAATTTAATCCAGGTTCGCCGTCCGGAGTTTTAAGGAACCGGTTCTTAGGACATTCTCCGTTGCACATCTTCTTCACCGGACATTCGAGACAGTACTTCGGAAGAGTCTTTGATTTTGCCTGTCCGAAAGCTTTTTGCTCCGGACTGTCAAGGAAATATGAAATAGACTTATTCATAATATTCCCCATAAAATGCTCATTATCAACATAATGATCGCATGAATAGAAATCACCATTATGTTCCACGACAGGTACGCCACCGCAATCGGACTTAAAAATACAAAGGGTATGTTCCTGATTAAATGCTGTTCTGGCAGCCTCTTCAAAGATCTGTATCTTGACTTTGCCTATGTCTTCTTCGACCCATTTATCAAATACTTTAATAAGGAATTGACCGAATTCTTCTGCAGAAACCGAATCAGGAGTTACTTGTAAAGGAGATTCCATGGCAGTCATGACCAGGGGAAGAAAAGTTATAAAATCTGCTTCCATCTGCTTAAAGAAATCATAAATTATAAGGGGATATTTCACATTGTGTGAATTTAAAACACAAAGTAACTCAGTATTTACTTTATGTTTTTGTAATAGATTATATCCTTTTAGCACCCGGGCAAGAGAAGGCTCTTTTTTGCTGATCCGGCGATGCTTATTATGGAGCTCTCCCGGACCGTCAATACTGATACCAACTGAGAAATTTTCATCTGCCAGAAAGCTGCACCATTCATCGTTAAGAAGCGTTCCGTTAGTCTGAATACCATTAATAATTGTACGTCCTGCCGGTTTGTATTTATTCTGAAATTTAATTGCCCTCCTGAAAAAATCGATTCCTGCTAATATGGGTTCACCTCCATGCCATGAAAATATAATGACCTGTTCGGTCGATGCTTCAATATGCTGAATTATATATTTTTCAAGAATATCATCAGACATCAGAAAAGTGCTTGCCTTTGGATAGCGGTTCTTTTTATTCAGGTAATAGCAATAACTGCAATGAAGATTACAGCTTGCGCTCACTGGCTTGACGAATATCTGGAACTCACGGGTCATTAATTTGATCAATGATTTAAATCCTTAGATCCCAATTGACAATGCTCT
>JAPLEC010000311.1 GCA_026391515.1 Bacteroidia bacterium
TTTACCATCTGTGCATGCGGTGCACAATCAGTAAGGAGAAGGGTTGAGCTGCCCTGGACTTTCACCGGGTATTTAAGTTTCAGTGATTTAAAGATGGGATGCATTATATGGCAAGCCATATCACCGAGAGCTCCAGTTCCAAAATCCCACCAGCCTCTCCAGTTCCACGGATGATAAATGCTGTTATATGGACGCTTCGGAGCAGGACCAATAAAGAGGTCCCATTTCAGAGTTTCAGGTATGGGTTCTTCTTTTGCCGGACGATTAAGACCTTGCGGCCATATTGGCCTGTCTGTAAACGCTTCGACTTTGGTTATTTCACCAATTTCTCCGTTTTGTATCCATTCTACAGTCAGATTAACCCCTTCCCCTGATGAGCCCTGGTTACCCATCTGTGTGGCGACTTTATGCTTTTTTGCAAGCTTAGTCAGCAACCTGGATTCGTAAACTGAGTGTGTCAGAGGTTTTTGTACATAAACATGCTTACCCATGGTCATAGCTGTGGATGCAACTATACAATGGGTATGGTCAGCTGTTGCAACAATAACTGCATCAATTGATTTACCCATTTCATCGTACATTTTTCTCCAGTCATAATATTGCTTGGCTGTTGGATTTTCATCAAAAACATGTTTTGAATAAGCCCAGTCAACATCGCATAACGCAACGATATTTTCAGTGTCTCTAACTGCTTTGAGATTTGAATTACCCATCCCTCCAATGCCAACGATTGCAATGTTAAGCTTGTCGCTTGGAGAAATTCTGGCACAGCCGCCAATGACCGAGCTGGGAAGTATAGTCAAACCTGCAGCTACCGCACCAGTTGTTCCAATGAACTTCCGGCGCGTAATGTTTTTTGATTCTTCTTTCATTTTCAGGTAGATTTAATTTTAATGATTTATAAAAATAATAAATTGAATTTGATTCCAATTTATAACTGTTACTTTTATTTTCTATCTTTCTCCACAGGAAAAAAAGATAAGTTACCAGAAATGTTTTTAAATGGAAAAGAAACTTTTTTTACTTGAAACACAGGATAATTCACGGATAATGAGAATATTCCAGATAATACTGGGGATCTTATGTATTATTGTTGCTCTCTTCTGGCTGATCTTTAATTTCAAAACATTTAAGACAGACAAAACTCTCTGGATCACAGTCGTTTTCCTCATAGGATTTGGTTTCTACCAGATCATGGCCGGATTTGGAAAAACTTCAAAATATATTGAAACAGGAGCCGAAAAAATCGTACTAAGACAGAATTCCTTTCTTCCAAAGATTGAATTGAAACCTGCCGATATTCAACGCATAGAGATATTTCCATTAAGTATATGCTTCCAGTTTAAAAATGGGAAAAAAATTGTTCATCGTTTCGGACTGACAAACACTGAAATTATTGAACCGGTTAAGGAATCTATCACAGAGTTTGGCAACCTAAATAAAATACCTGTTGAGATCAGGAAGGAAGAACTTTAAGCTCAAGGTTCAGCGTTCCGCGTTTAGTATTCAGAATTCGAGATTTAGAGAAAGGATAGATAAGCATCCTTATTTCCAAACCTGATCTGCAAAATCCATAAACCAGTTCCAATCTTTCAATAGCAGATTATGAGCGCCATCCCTGATATGAAACGCAACTTTTCCGCTGATAACCTGTTTGTTAAGCGGAGGCATTGTTACAGGTATGCCTGAGCTGGCTTTTAAAAGCTGAAATACGGGTAATGCATTATAAAGTGAGAGGTACGATCCCTTCGGATCGCCCCACAGATCCTCGTCGGCACAGTCGACATACAGGGCACGTGGTGCGATAAGTGCAAGCAACATGTGCATATCTACAGGCATAGCATTCTCATTATCAGAGTATTTCTTATAATTTGAACAAAACCAGTGAGGAAATGCTGTATTGATCCTTGCAACAGTTTCGCCGTATCTGCGTCTGGCAAGAGCTGCACCACCGCAACCCGATTCATTACTAATCACAATTGAAAAACGCAGATCCTGTGCTCCTGCCCACAGTGCTGTTTTTCCGCCTCGTGAATGACCAACTACAGCAACTTTTTTCTTATTTATATCTTTATCTGTTTCCAGATAATCCATGCATCTGCTTGCACCCCAGGCCCATGCAGATATTGTACCCCAGGCATTTGGCGGTCGGACTCCTCTGTCAAGCAGACCATGAATTCCGTTTTTAAAGTCATCAAAATTATCCGGATCGACATCAGAATTGCTGAATGCTGCAGCAGCATAACCTCTTGCAACAATTTCCTCAGCAGGCCACCATTCATTTTTTTCTTTTCTGGTCGGATCAATAGTTCTCGATCCAAGATTGATCAGAAGAAATGCTGGAACGGGTTTTAAAGCGTTGTTAGGTATAAAAAGAATAAGATGAATGACCAGAGATTTACCTTCGGACTGAATGGTTATGTCAACCTGTTTAAGAGTTGCTGAACCACCCATAGCATTTTTATCTTCGTTTACTACTGCAAAAGTTTTTGTATAGGAAGTTGAAGGCACTCTTCCAAAAACATTTTCCCCGAACAGCTCCAACACTTCCTGACGCCGGATCTTGGTCCACTCCTTTGATGTAGTTATCTTTTGTCCGGATGAATTGGCGAGAACATCCGGCAAGGTATAGGCAGGAACCTTTTCCTCGTAATAATTAAATTCCGAGCCCGATTTGGATAATTTTTCGACAGTCTCCCGCGGAGCCTGCCAGCTCTCTCCCGTCTGAGCAGACATATTAAGTGAGAGAAAGAGAAAAATGTTGCTGAAATACGCTAATAACGAGTATTTATTTTTCATAGCTGCTTATTTATGATCAAAAATAGAATAAAAATACCACCCTTTCAATTGCCAATATTAAAGAAGTCTGTAAAAAATCATTAGAAACACGAATAATAATAGTGTAAATTTGTTTGGACAATTGTTGCGGTATGATTACTCTTTCAAGAAAGACTGAAAATAAGATTGAATGCCTTTTATGTCCGCATTTTTGCAAAATCGCTGAAGGCAAAACCGGTATCTGCGGTGTCAGGAAGAACATTGGCGAAACAATTGATTTACTGACATATGGAGTCATTTCAGGTTATGCACTCGATCCCATTGAAAAGAAACCGTTGTACCATTTTTACCCCGGCACCAATATTCTTTCACTTGGCTCTTACGGATGCAATATGCGATGTGATTTCTGCCAGAATTACAACATTTCACAGCATACCCTGTCGGGATATACTTCAAAAACTGAACCCGAGAAAATCATAAAAGATGCCCAGAGTGCCCTTCACAACATTGGAATAGCATTCACCTATAATGAGCCGGTTATCTGGTTTGAATTTATTCGCGATGTGGCAGTGAGAGCAAAAAAGAAAGGGCTCAAAACTGTTATGGTCAGCAACGGGTATGTAAATAAAGAGCCACTGGATGAGATAATTTCCTTCACTGATGCTTTTAATATTGACCTGAAAGCGTTTAACAGTGAGTTTTATAAAAAGCTTACAGGTGCTGATATTGAGCCCGTTAAAAGCGCACTCAGGCAAATTGCAGGCTCTGGAAAGCACCTTGAAGTTACGACGCTGGTCATCCCTGGACATAATGATGATGAGAAGGAAATGGCACAGCAGGCTGAATGGATAGCGGGCGAACTCGGGAAGGATATACCCTTTCACCTGAGCAGGTATTTTCCGATGTACAAAAGAGAAGATCCTTCTACTCCGCATGACACAATAAAGAGACTTATGGAAACAGCCTCAAAGTATCTGACCTTTGTATACATCGGGAATATGGTTTCAGATGCCGGACAAAATACAAAATGTCCAAAATGCGGTAAGACAGTTACAAAAAGATCGGGTTACAACATAAAGCTTCAGAACCTTGACCAGAAAGGTAAGTGTTCCGGTTGCGGAACACATATTTTCAAACACTTTGCTTCTTTTTCTTCTTCGATACAGAACTGAGCCGTTCGCATAACTTATCAACACCGTTATTCAGATCTTTATTAATAAGCTGATAATGAGCCTTTACACCTTTTGGATCGGCAGCCGGATCAGGATTGTTCACCCTGTGTATAAGATCATTTCTGAAATGTACAGCATCCGAAATTATGCCTCCCACTTCATCAGATTTTTTATCGGGATAAAGTTCTAAATAAGTAAAACAATCTGAAATCAGCTCATAGACCTTTGCGTCAATCTCTTTCTTAAGCTTCCTGATGCTTCCCATAAAATTAAGTTTTTGATTTGTCTGTAAAGATAAAAATATCAAATGGTAAATCAGGTTTTTTCAGACCTGAACCTTTGCATGCTCTCGTCAGCTTTTATCAGATATAGTTTTCGAAGCTTTTCAATTAAAGGGATTCTCACCTTAAAAGCTTTATCATCAATACAGCAAAAAGGCAGTACCATTGGAGATGTACCGGTCATGAATACAGCATCATAGTCATTGATTCTGTCAGATTTAACACAGTCCAGCTTTACCTTAATATCCTGTTCACTGCAAATATCCAGAACATATTTCCGTGTTATCCCACAGAGGATCATGCTGTCAGGAGCTGTCACAAGGCAATCATTCTTGAGGAAAAAAATATTAGACCTGCTTCCTTCTGTTATCTGACCTTTTTCATTTACCAGCAGTGCTTCATAACCTCCGTCAAGGATAAGCTTATGAAAGATTGACGATCTGAGCTTATGATTAATCACTTTAGAACCAGGCTCTTTTCTTTCAGCATAAAAGAGAATGCCCTTCACTCCGTTCTTGTACTGAATTTCGGTCGGATAAATTGGTCCAATAAAATAAACCAGGTAATTATACGAATCCTTATTATAATTGAAGACAATCTTTAGATTCACCTCTTTTTCCCTGTCCGATTTTGAAAGATTAATAATGTCTCGTTTCAATACAGAGGTATTAGCAAGCATTTTTCTTTTTTGCAATCTGGCGCTGGTTTCAAGACGTTCCATGTGATCATAAAAGAACACCGGAGTTCCCTTGACCATTCTTATTACCTCATAAATGGAATCGCCCTCATATACAAGAGAATTGTCAAAAGAATCTGCCGGCTGCAATTCACCGTTCAGGACGAATTTTTTCCCGTAACATTCATTCATATTTACTGATCTTTAGCAACAAAAATACAAACTATTAACAACTCTGCCCGCATTTCTGTTTATATTCGCAGAAGCTTATTCTGTGAAGATTTTAAAAATGTTTGCAATAATCGACATTGAGACAACAGGAGGAAGTGCCAGGCTCGAAAAGATAACTGAGATCGCTGTTTATCTTCACGACGGAGAAAAAATCACAGGCGAATTTGTTTCGCTGATAAATCCCGAAAGAAATATACCTTATTTTATTACCAACCTTACAGGTATAACCAATGAAATGGTGGAGAATGCACCTCGTTTTTATGAAATTGCCAAAACTATAGTGGAGCTGACTGAAGGCAGAACTTTTGTCGCTCATAATGCAAGGTTTGATTATTCATTTATAAGACAAGAGTTTAAGTCGCTTGGTTTTAATTATAAAAGGAGTATAATTGATACCGTCGCTTTAGGCCGGAAATTGTTTCCGGGCTATCGCTCCTACAGTCTTGGTAATATCTGCAGGGATCTGAAAATTACAATTAATGGCAGGCACAGAGCTGCGGGTGATGCACTTGCAACTGTAAGTCTGTTTGAAATGCTCCTGAAGAAAGACCTGGAGGTCAATGGCAGAAGGTCAAATCTTATCAGGAATACCAGGATATCGAAGCTCAATCCGAAGCTCGATATTTCGAAAATAGATTCTATCCCTGAAGAACCAGGCATATATTATTTTTACAATGAGGAAGGTGACCTTATATATATAGGTAAAAGCCGGAATCTTCAGCAAAGGATCAGCACTCATCTTTCAAATAATACTACAAGCCGTGCGATGGAAATGCGAGATCTGATTGCCGATATTTACTGGGAGCTTACTGGCAGTGAGCTTATTGCATTGCTTCGTGAATCTTTTGAAATAAAAGATAATAAACCGATATATAACAGGGCCAAAAGGAGATCCTCATTCCAATGGGGAATTTTCATTTTTACGGATGATGACGGTTATTTGAATTTCAGGCACGAACTCATTGATTCTGAGGAGAATCCTCTTTCTGTTTTTACATCAAAAGAGAAAGCAAAATCGAAGCTTATTTCACTTGTCGAAACTTATGATTTGTGTCAGAAACTTACAGGACTTTATGAAACCTCAGGACCCTGTTTCCAGTATCATGTAGGTATATGCAAAGGAGCATGCTGTGGCAAAGAGTCTGTAAAAGATTATAACAAGCGGGTAATGCAGGCAGCTGAAGAGTTTGTTTTTACCCATCGTAACTTTTTCATTATTGACAAGGGCAGGGATGAAGACGAAAGATGTGCAGTAAAAGTGGTTAACGGAAAATACAATGGCTATGGTTACTTCGATATAAACAATATGGGATTTGGTCTTGAAGCTGTTCATGAATGTATTCAGCCATCTCCTGATAACCGTGATATTCAGGTAATTCTGAAGCATTACCTTAAAACAAACAGGATTGAAAAGATAATTGAATTCTGATTGAGTTTTTAATTCCTGATTTCATAAAACAATTCATTTTTTTAGTACATTGCAGGGTGCATTTTAAAAATGCAGAATTATAAGCTGGAGTCCAGAGACCAAATCAAAAACGGGGCGGATCCGAAAAGCCTTATGAGTAGGAATAAGAAAAAACTATTATTATGTATTGTAGAAATTGTGGAAACGAAGTTTCTGATAAAGCCGTTATGTGCGTCGCCTGCGGAACCCCGCCGAAAGCCGGAGATAAATTTTGCCCTAACTGTAAGGCAGAGACAGCAGCCAATGCGACAATATGTATGAAATGCGGCGTTGCTCTGAAAGGCAATAATCCTGTTGAAGGAGAAGGAAAAGACTGGCTTACAACTTTATTGCTGTGTATCTTCCTTGGATGTCTCGGAATTCATAGGTTTTATACAGGGCATACCGGAATAGGAGTTGTCCAGCTGCTTACCCTCGGTGGTTGCGGTATATGGGCCCTTATTGATCTTATAATGATTATCGTAGGTAGTTTCAAGGATGCAAAAGGTAACAAACTGGTTAAAAATTAAAAAACTTTATCTGAAAATCAAGATTGCAGGAATACTTTTAATTCCGGCTATTCTTTTTTTAATACCTGTGGATTGGCTCGAAAAGCAACCTTCAATCTGTCTTTTCAAATGTATAACAGGCAGGGAATGTTATGGATGCGGAATGACAAGAGCAGTTTTATCTACTATGCATTTTCGGTTCACTGATGCATTCGACTACAACAAGCTTGTCATTATTGTCCTGCCACTGTTGGTTTATATTTGGATTAATTACCTGTTAAAAACCAGGACTGACTTAAAACGTATTAATTAATTCACTCATTGTCAGTTAGATCTGTGTAATAATCAGTTTTTCTGTATGACTGAAAAAACTGGAATGCAGGCGATATTTCATTTTCACTTTTAAATAAATCATGCATTAATTTTAATGGTATATGGCTGTTTTTACAAGAACAACAAAAAAACTGATACTTAAGATTGATGAGTTTTTTGATAACATCGAGCTGGGTCTTCTTGTATTCAGAGAGGGTATAAAATCGTACCTCGACAAGGATATGGAATCATTCGCCAGGCATCTTCAGAAAGTGGAAACTCTCGAGAATAATGCTGATAATCTTCAACGGACAATTGAAAATGAGATGATCACTCATTCAATTCTGCCGCAGCACCGGGAAGAGGTCATAAAACTTATTGATGAGCTGGATGAGATAATTGACTCTGCAAAAAGTTCGCTCAATGAGATATACATAGAGATGCCTGATATTCCTCCGATACTGAACAAAGATTTCATCAGTCTTACGGAGACTTCTGTAAATGCAGCCGAAGAGCTGATTCCTGCCGTCCGTGCTTATTTTAAGGCACCCTACACCGTAAGGGAAAAGCTCCTCAAGGTCTATTATTTTGAAAGTGAGACTGATAAGATCTCAATGAATACCAACAGACGTATCTTCCAGGAAATGAAAGAGATAGACCTGGCACACAAAGCCCATCTGAGGTATATTGTTCATCATATTGAAAATATCTCAGACGAAGCACAAAAAGCAGCTGACCTGCTATCAGCAATGGCGATAAAGATTGTAATGTAAATGTTTACTGGTTGCTGGTTAAAAATAGCTATGTAACCTGCAACAAGCAACTGGCAACAAGCGACTAGCAACATGATCCTTTTCTTTTTGACAAGCGGTCTCTTTCTCGGTTGGTCTCTCGGGGCCAACGACGCTTCAAACGTCTTTGGTTCTGCAGTTGGATCAAAAATGGTTTCTTTCAGGAAAGCCGCAATAATAGCATCCATTTTTTTAATCCTAGGAGCAGTTATTCAGGGAGCAGGAGCTGCCCAAACACTCGGAAAACTGGGTGCGGTTAATGCTATTGGCGGATCATTCACTCTTGCACTTGCTGCTGCATTGACAATTTATGTGATGACAAAATTCTCACTGCCGGTTTCAACCACCCAGGCAATCGTAGGTGCCATTATCGGATGGAATATTTTTACAGGAAACAGAACAGATTCAGGTACTCTTTCTAAAATAGTTGCAACCTGGGTTTCAGGTCCCGTGCTGGGGGCCGGATTCGCAATCCTGCTGTTTATATTAATAACCAGGATTAAAAGAGCATCAAAAATTCATCTTATTACTTTCGAATCATTTATCAGAACCGGACTGATTATTGTCGGGGCATTTGGCGCATATAGTCTGGGAGCCAATAACATAGCTAACGTGATGGGCGTATTTGTTCCTGCCTTTAACCTGCAACCGCTTGACTTTGGACTTTTTTCTTTGACATCGAACCAGCAACTATTTCTGCTTGGCGGTCTTGCTATTGCTGTGGGGATAATTACCTACTCCAAGAAAGTGATGGAGACGATAGGCGCAAATATTGTCGAACTTTCTCCCGAGGCAGCAATGGTTGTTGTTCTCGCACAGTCGCTGGTTCTGTTCATATTTTCATCGTCCGGATTATCAAATCTTTTTATCCGGATTGGACTTCCACCAATTCCCATGGTTCCTGTTTCAAGCTCACAGGTAATAATTGGATGCGTAATCGGGATAGGACTTTATAAAGGTGTCAGAAATATAAACTTCAGGCTGCTCGGTGAAATTGCAATTGGATGGATTGCCACTCCAATAATGTCGGGGCTCCTTACTTTCTTCTCCCTGTTTTTTATGAAGAATATATTCAATATTGAAGTAGGACATAAAAATGTTGAGGGTGCTCAGACAACTGATTTATCAATAATATCTCCAGATGCACATACATCAGAAATGATAAAATATCTACTCCTGGGAATCATTATCATTGGAATCCTGGCTATAACCTTCTATTTACTTTTGGAAAGAAAGAAGAACAGAGAGCTCCGCGTGTCCGAGGAAAAATTCTGGAAGAATATTAAATAGAGACAGTTATACGGTCATTTTCGTCCATTATACAAGTTAGTTTTTTACCGTCAACCCTAAACAGTAAATTTTTATGTATAATAAATATTACCTGGGAATTGATATTGGAGGAACAAAGAGCGCAGTGATTGCCGGCAGGGAAAATATGGAAATTCTTGATAGAATATCTTTCCCTACTGAGACTCAAAAAGGTCCCTCCCATGCAATTAATCTATTACTTAAAAGCGCCGGTTCAATAACAGAAAAACTTGGTCTACACGGACTTCAGTCTGTAGGGATAAGCTGCGGCGGACCGCTCGATAGTAAAAAAGGAATTGTCCAATCCCCGCCTAACCTGCCCGGATGGGACAATATACCTGTTGTCAGGCTGTTTGAAGATGCACTTCACGTTCCTGCTTTTTTGCAGAATGATGCCAATGCCTGTGCTCTGGCCGAGTGGAAATTCGGTGCCGGCAAAGGAACAGAGAATATGATTTTCCTGACTTTTGGTACCGGAATGGGTGCCGGAATAATCATTGAAGGCAGATTATATTCAGGTACAAACGATCTTGCCGGTGAGGTTGGTCACATCAGGCTGGCAGATGAAGGCCCTGAAGCCTATGGGAAAAAGGGCTCATTTGAAGGCTTTTGCAGCGGTACAGGAATTGCTCTGATTGCAAAAAAGATTATCTGTGAAAAACTTAACAATGGTGAAATTGTATCATTCTGCTCAAATATTGAAAAGGCAGATAAACTGACTACAAAAGATATTGCTGAAGCAGCAGCGAAAGGTGACAAGACAGCACTTGAAATCTTTGAATTTTCGGGGAAACAGCTTGGTAAAGGATTATCAATATTGATTGATATACTTAATCCGCAGCTCATTGTTATCGGAAGTATTTATGCCCGTTGCACTCAATTTTTTGAACCTTCATGCATGGAAATCATCAGACAGGAAGCTCTGGAACCATCGAGGTCGGTTTGCAGAATAGTACCTGCAGCACTTGGAGAACAGGTTGGCGATTTTGCCAGCCTCAGTGTGGCCATGTGCGCAAAAAATCTGTAAAAAGACAACTATTTATTAGATTAATTTTCTCTAAAGATGAAGAATAAAAACAATTCAGGAAACCCGAAGACTCTTTCTCGCAGAGCATTTGTAAACCAGACAGTTGCAGGAAGTGCATTTATTGTTTTTGCTCCATGGGGATCGTTAGTCGGGGATGATAAAAATAACACAGATAAATGGATTTCGAATGCTTCACAATACAGGTTCCACATGATCGGGAATGCTCACATAGATCCTGTATGGCTATGGCCATGGTCAGAAGGAGTCGCTGTTGTTTACAGTACATTCCGGTCAGCTTTGGATAGGATGAAAGAGACACCTGACCTTACCTTCACAGCCAGCTCTGCACAATTTTACAAGTGGATTGCAGAAAATCATCCCGCAATGCTTGAGGAGATAAGGAAACGGGTTGATGAAGGGCGCTGGAATATTGTTGGCGGCTGGTGGGTGGAGCCGGATGTAAACATTCCCGGCGGCGAAGCAATGGTGAGACAGGGTTTATATGGCCAGCTGACTTTTCAACGTTTGCTTGGGCATCGTGCAAAGGTTGCCTGTAACCCTGATTCATTTGGACATACAAGCACTTTACCCCAGATTATAAAGGGTCAGGGAATGGAAAATTACATTTTTATGCGACCCGGAGTCAGGGAAAAGACTCTTCCCGGCGATCTTTTTTGGTGGGAAGGCACTGATGGCACTCGTGTACTTACTTACAGGATACCAATTAGTTATAGTGACAATGGTTCTGTCAGAAAACGAATGGAAGATACTATCACACAACTTAAAGATCAGTCAATGAAAAGCTTCATGGATTTTTACGGCGCAGGAGATCATGGCGGAGGAGCCACAAAAGAAAACATTCGTTCGATAGAAGAACTAAAAGCTGAAAAGGATGCTCCGACTGTTTTCTTCAGCACTACTGATAACTATTTTAAAGAGATACGCGAAACAAAGGATTTAAATCTGCCGGTTGTAAAAGATGATCTGCAGCACCATGCTGTCGGTTGTTATACTGCTGAGTCGGAAATCAAAAAAGGTAACCGTCAGTCAGAAGCAGCACTTATCACTTCTGAAAAGCTGGCATCAATAGGTTCAGCAGTTTGGAACGCAAAGTATCAAAAAGAAGAATTCACCAATGCATGGCAAAGAGTTCTTTTTCTCCAGTTTCACGACAGCCTTGCCGGATCTTCATTAGCTGAACACAGTCAGCAGGCACGGGAAGGTTATGGATATGCAATTAATGCAGCGCACCAGGCAGCTTACTTTTCCCTTCAAAAGCTTGAAAGTCAGGTGCCTGCAGAAGATCCTGATTCACAGTATCTCCTGGTCTTTAACCCTCATGCATGGGAGGTTACCGGGAATATTGAATATGACTTTAATTGGAATTTGTCAAATAAGTCAAAGGTCGAAGACGAAAATGGAAACTCGCTTGCTCATCAGTGGGTTTTCGGCTCAGAAGAAACAGGACGCCGTAACAGGCTTCTTGTAAACCTGACTCTTCCATCATTTGGTTACCGTCAGATTCGTCTTTTACAGGGTGACACAGTTCCTGTTAAAATAGCAGCCACAGCCAAAGACAATAAGCTGGAAAATGAATTCCTGCAGGTTAGTTTTACGGATTCAGGGACATTAAATATATATGACAAGCAAAATAATAAAGAATTGTTTTCTGGCGGAGCTACAGGTTGCAAAGCTGTAATCATAAATGATTCAAGCGATACCTGGAGTCATGATATAAAAGCTTTTTCCGATGAGATCGGGGCTTTTGGAAATACAACGTTTAAAGTTCTGGAAACCGGGCCTTTACGTGCAACACTGCGGGTAATCACTACCTATGGCGATTCAACTCTTACCATTGACTGGATGCTTTGTTCCGGTTCGCGAAATCTTGAAGCAAGGGTCACTCTCGACTGGCACGAACATCTTAAAATGCTTAAATTTTCTTTCCCTGTAAATGTAGTTTCACCGGTTGCAACTTATGAAACACCTTATGGAAATATTGAACGGGCCACCAATGGTTATGAAGATCCCGGACAACGATGGATTGATGTAACAGGAAAATATAATGAAAGCTTTTATGGACTGACTGTTATCAATGATGCCAAATATGGTTATAGTGTCCCGGAAAATGATTTGCGTATTTCAATTGCGCGGTCAGCAGTATATGCTCATCATAATCCCAGGGTGCTCGATATGAAAGCTGAGCATCTCTGGCAGGACCAGGGTATACAGACTTTCCGGATGCTGCTTGTTCCTCATGCGGATACATGGAAAAAGAATAATATTGTCAGGACAGCAGAAGAGTTCATTGCACCATCGATGTTTATATATCAGGGTATTCATGATGGTGCTTTGCCAAAAAATAATTCATTCCTTTCTATTGATCCTCAGAATATTATAGTTTCCTCTATCAAGATTGCTGAAAGCGGAGAAGACCTTATTTTCCGGTGTGTTGAAACCTCAGGAATAGCATCTGAAGCAACTTTGGATTTGAAATTCGATAATAAAAAATGGAATGGAAGATTCAGACCCTATGAAATAAAAACTCTGAGGATGAATAAAAATTCAGTCGAGATCCGGGAAGTTAATCTTCTGGAAGAGTGAGAATTTCCAGAGTCCCTTTTTCAAACTGCCCCCCATCCCTCCGCCAGCTGGCGGAGGGTTAACACTGAACATAAATCTATAATCCATTAAAATACAGATGATTAGACCCCCTTTAGGGGGTGTCACGCGTAAGCGGGACGGGGGCTTTTAGCTTTTAATTACATTTCTCTTATTCTGAATCTTAATATTCTTTACCGGTACATTCTCTTCCAGTATCAGCAACATATCGCTGTCGGTTGGAGATGAAATAGTCAGGATATTGCCGTCATCCGCTCCAGTTCCATCTGAATAAACATTCTTAACCGGATCGAACCACCTTACACTATAATTTTGTCCTGCAGGTTTTCTCAATTTAATTGTAAGATTTACAGGAAGATAGGCAAGAATTGTTTTGTTATCGGTTGTTTTAACTACAGATACAAAGTGATTATATTTCACATCTCCCGGCTGGTTAAGAAGGAGCTCCTGGGCAGGATAAAAATTCCACCAGGCAAATCTTTTAATGAACTGAGTAAGATATCCCATCTGGATAGAACCCGGGAAATTGATGCTTACATCCCACGATGAAGTCCCTTTGGCATAACCATGGTTAAGGATATCCTCTCCTTTATGCAACCAAGGCCATATTCCATTTGCGCCATATGTCACGCCTGCAATAGGTGTTGCAAAAATGCTCCAATAGCAGGCATTGCGAACGTCCCGGTCAGTTATCTTAAAATTAATCTCCTCGTAATTCGGTTCCAGATTTATTATTGGCCGTGGTGGAAGATGAGACCACATCTGGCTCATTAGCCCTTTTGTGATCCAGTTTACTGTTTCCTCGCCATTACTATGGCTGCTCTGGTAGCCAATTATGTTCAGCCACGCTTCATCCTTATAGATCTCTCCTATCCATGACCTTCCACATGGATGAGTAGCAACGGTACCCTGATATTTTCCATCAAATACAGCTCTTCCGATTGTTTTCCAGCGCTGCTCATAAGTTCCGGTATAGATCCCATCGCCTCCCAGGATCCATACAACCTGGTTGCCTCCATACCTCGCAACTATATACTTTGCCAGCAGAATTGCCTGATCATCAGGAAGATAATATCCGGGACTCAGCTCCCTGCCTGCTGCAACCTGTAATGTCCATAAAACAACCGGTGCTGCAACGAGATCGTACTCATTAATCTTGTCAATTTTCTTGTCAATCAATTTAAAGAATTCAGGATTGATCCTGATCCGGCCGCTTCCTTCAAAAGCCACCAGGCCTTCACTGCTTTTGTCACATCCTCGCCATTGTGTCGTCACAAATTGAATTGCGCTGTAATTGTTATTTACCCTCTGCTGAAGATACTGGTCCCATTCCGCATCAGTAGATTTCAACGCTCCGTTCCAGGCTGTACATGCCAGCCAGAAAAATGGAGTTCCATCAGCATGCGTAAGGTAAAATGTTCCGGGTGGATTTATTATCGGACCATGTTTGTAAATATCTTTTGCATTAGTGTTTGGCTTGCAAAGGAAAGAGCCTTTTTGTCCGTTCAATCCTGAATTCTTTGTGTCTGAGCATCTTGTTTCAAAGCTCCAGGTTCCAGTTTCGTCAGGCATGAACCGTGATTTCCAGGTAGTTCCTCCGTCCCAGAAACCATTGATTGTCTTCTTATTACCAGAAGGTGAGGTAAAAGTCACTTCAAAGCTCTTCACATCCTGAATCGGATTCTCGTAAGTTGTGCTGCTTGAAAACTGAATCTCATATTTGTACCATTTCAATGCATCTGGCAGCTGTGCCTGGATTGCGATGCAAGCTGAAAGAAATATTATTACCAACAGAATTTTTCTATCCATCACCATAATTTTGTTTTTATCCATTACTAAATTATGAAAAAGCGATTTAATATTCAGGATTTTTCATAAGAAGTAGAAAATTCCTTCATGTCCTTCGTGCACACTTTGTGTCCTTTGTGGTTAAGAAGAAATTAATTTTGACCACAAAGAGCCTTGGAAAATTGATTATTGTTATATTTCAATTATCAATTAAATAGAACAAAATTTCTTAACTTGTTTGCAATTCAAAAGCACCGAAAATGAACTCAATAATTAAAAAAATAAGAACTGAACTAATAAGGAATGCTGATGAAAAAACCCGGATTCAGGGAGAGAAATTCTCCAAGGAAAAAATAAAAATCCATGGTTTAAAATCTGCCCAGGTAAGAGAAATAAGTAAAACTTATTATAAGCAATTGCCTGACAAGGCTAAATCGACGGTCTTCGCTCTGTGTGAAGAATTATGGAAAACCGGTTTTATAGAGGAAACCGGAATTGCATGCATTTGGTCATATAATGTCAGGAAACAATATGTCTCGGAAGATTTTAAAGTATTTGAACGGTGGGTGAATAATTATGTAACCAACTGGGCAGCTTGTGATGCACTTTGCAATCATACTGTGGGTACTTTCATTGAGATGTATCCATCATTTTTATCAGGTCTTAAAAAATGGGCCAGATCGAAAAACCGCTGGGTAAAACGCGCTTCGGCTGTTTCACTGATTGTACCTGCCAGAAAGGGCAAATTTCTTGATGATATTTTCGAAATAGCTGATATTCTTCATTTTGACACAGACGATATGGTCCAGAAAGGTTACGGGTGGATGCTAAAGGCAGCAAGTGAGGCTCATCAAAAAGAGGTTTTCAATTATGTTATGAGTAAAAAGACGACCATGCCAAGGACCTCTCTCAGGTATGCTATTGAAAAGATGCCTCAGCCATTAAAAGCAAAGGCCATGACTAAATAGTCCGTCCGGTTTTTTACCTTTGTACTATTATTAATATATTCATGAAAAGGATCTTTTTCCTATTGTTTGTTGTCTGTATTCCGGTTTCGGTATTTTCACAGGATAGGATTACCGGACACGATTTTGCAACAAGGTCGGAAGTAATTGCCAGGAATGGAATGGCAGCAACAAGCCAGCCACTTGCCACACAGGTTGCTCTCGATATACTTAAAAAAGGTGGGAATGCAATTGATGCTGCAATAGCTGCAAATGCTGTTTTGGGACTTGTTGAGCCTACAGGGGCAGGTATCGGTGGTGACCTTTTCGCTCTGATATGGAGCGCTGAAAAAGGAAAACTGTATGGTCTGAATGCCAGCGGCAGATCACCCAGGTCGCTTAAGCTGGAATACTTTAAGGAGAAAGGATATGAGTTTATTCCATCGTACGGGCCTTTGCCGGTTTCAGTCCCGGGATGCGTGGACGGATGGTATGAGATGCATGATATGTTCGGACGTCTTCCGATGAAAGACGTTCTGCAACCTGCAATAAGCTATGCCAGGGAAGGCTTCCCTGTCAGTGAAGTCATAGCTTATTATCTCGACAAGGGCACACAGATTCTTAAAGAATATCCGAATATAAAACAGGTTTACATGCCCGGAGGTAAAGCTCCGGTAAAAGGCCAGATATTCAAAAATCTTCTTCTCGCAAATACACTTGAAAAGATCGTAAAAGGCGGACGCAATGAGTTTTACAGAGGATCCATTGCAAGGGTTATTGAATCATTTATGAAGAAGCAGGGCGGCTTTCTGACTTATGATGACATGGCGCGTCATCATTCCGAATGGATTGAGCCTGTCAGCACATCATATCGTGGTTATGATGTATGGGAATTACCACCAAACGGTCAGGGAATTGCGGCACTTCAGATGCTGAATATTCTGGAAGGTTATGATATTGCATCAATGGGCTATGGATCTGCGGATTATATTCACCTCTTCACTGAAGCTAAAAAGCTTGCATTTGAAGATCGTGCCAAATATTATGCGGATCCGCGTTTTACCAAAGTGCCTGTTGCACAGCTGATATCAAAAAAATATGCAGCTGAAAGGCGTAAGCTCATCGACCCTGAAAAAGCTGCCAAAGTTTATGAAGCCGGCATAGTTGAAGCCGGGAATACTGTATATCTGACAGTTGCTGATAAGTATGGTAACATTGTTTCACTTATTCAAAGTAACTATCGCGGAATGGGCTCAGGTATGTGTCCGACAGGACTGGGATTCGTTCTTCAGGACAGAGGTGAAATGTTCAGCCTTGAACAGGGACATGCAAATGTATATGCTCCGGGAAAAAGGCCGTTTAATACAATTATCCCGGCATTTATCACTAAAAACAAAAAACCATGGGTAAGCTTCGGAGTGATGGGAGGTGATATGCAGCCTCAGGGACATGTCCAGATAGTAGTAAATCTTATCGATTTCAAGATGAATCTCCAGGAAGCAGGCGATGCCCCGAGAATACATCACGTAGGCTCCTCAGAACCTACAGGACAGCAAATGACTGATGGGGGAATATTGCTTCTGGAAAGCGGTTTCCGTACTGAAGTCATTCAGAAGCTGATGTCGATGGGTCATGTAATTCAATGGGATCTTGGAGGTTATGGCGGGTACCAGGCAATTATGTGGGACGAAAAAAATAAAGTGTGGTACGGGGCATCTGAATCAAGGAAAGATGGACAGGCGGCAGGGTATTGAAAGTCTCGAAGACGAGAGGGCGTGAAAAAAAGGATCCCCTCCTGGGAGAGCTTGTCCCGCGAAGCTTTAGCGAAGCGGGAGGTCGGGGGTGGGTAAATTTCAGAATAATTAATATTTTTCGTAAACCTATACACGATACTTATGAAAAAAATTCTACTACTCACATTGTTTATCTCTCTGATAATCACAACATTCTCTTGTAAGCCAAAACCACAGAAAGATTATCTTCATGAGACTCAGGAGCAGATCGATGCACGTATGAAGTGGTGGCACGATGCTCGTTTCGGGATGTTCATACACTGGGGTGTCTATTCAGTTCCGGCAGGTGTTTACAAGGGACAGGATATCCCGGGTATTGGAGAATGGATTATGAACTCAGCAAAAATCCCTGTTGAGGAATATGAACAATTTGGCAAAGCTTTCAATCCCGTTAAATTCAATGCGGCTGAATGGGTAAAGATTGCTAAGAATGCTGGGATGAAATATATTGTAATCACCTCGAAGCACCACGATGGTTTTTCAATGTGGGATTCGAAAGTGTCAAAATATGATATTGTTGATTTTGCACCTTACGGGAAAGATGTTTTGAAAGCACTTTCAGATGAGTGCAGGAGACAGGGAATTACACTCTGTTTCTACCATTCTATAATGGACTGGCACCAACCCGATGCTAACAGCGACAACTGGGAAAAATACCGTGAAAATTACTTAAAACCCCAGCTGAAAGAATTGCTGACAGGTTATGGGAAAATAGGTGTGCTCTGGTTCGATGGCGAATGGATCAAAGAGTGGACCGAAGATCAGGGGAAGGATTTATATAACTATGTTCGTAATCTTCAACCCAACATAATTATCAATAACAGAGTCGGCAAAGGACGCCAGGGTATGCAGGGTATGAATAAAGACAGCACAGCTGTTGGCGATTTTGGAACACCCGAACAGGAAATACTTTCAACATCATCATCACTTGCATGGGAATCGTGCATGACAATGAACGACACATGGGGATTTAAAACAAAGGACACTAACTGGAGATCGGCTGAGACTCTTATTAAAAACCTTGCAGATATTGTCTCAAAGGGAGGAAATTTCCTTCTCAATGTCGGTCCGACTTCGGAAGGACTAATTCCTGAAGCAAGTGTTGAAAGGCTGAAAGAAATGGGCGAATGGCTGAAGATAAATGGCGATGCTATTTACAAGGTCAGGCAGCTTAAAAATTATAAGGAAGGAGATAATATAAGGTATACACAATCTCCTGATGCCAAATTCATTAATGTATTTTTATTCAGCCTCCCGGACAAACAGCTAAATATCAAGCAAATAAAGCCAGCTGAAGGTTCAGCAATCAGAATGTATGGGCTTGATACCGACCTTAAATGGACCTGGGATGAAGCAGCAGGATTGACGGTTGAGCTACCCGATCAAGCCAGCCTGCCTTGCAAATATGTTTGGGTGCTGAAGATTCAGGGGAAAGAAATCTAAGAAAATGATGCTGGTTACTTGTTGCTGGTTACTAGTTATTAAACAATAAGCAACGAGCAACAAGCAACAAGCAACCAGTTTTCACTTCACATTCAACTGCATCTCTGCTCCCACCTTTTCGACCTCAAGCACTTTGGTTGTGCCGCCCGTTTCAAGATTTATTCCATGAGGTTTATTGGTTTTCCATGAACCGCTTGTGAAATCGGGTACATCAATAGACTGTGATTTGTTTGCCACCGACCATTCACTGAGCGGGGCTATTGAACTCCATGTTGCTCCGTCATAAACGTTTTGGTCAAGAGGCAAACCGTTTCTAAGACAATCAATTAAACGCCAGTCCATTATGAAGTCCATTCCACCATGACCGCCAACCTCTTTTGCCATTTCACCTATCCTCTTGACTATTTCAGGAGTATGCTCTGCCCACATATTTGCCATCTCTTCGTCTTTGAGCCAGCTTTCTCCAAGCGCTATAAGCTGTTTAGGATATTTAACTGCCATTCCCTTTGTTCCCTTGACAAGATGTATTCTTGAATAAGGATGCACAGAAGAGACATCGTGCTGAACCATAATGGATTTTCCGAGAGCAGTTCTTATGATCGTAGTATTAAAGTTACCTCTGAATTTTGAATCTTTCCATTGTGCAAAGAAAGGATCGGAAGCTGCAAGCTCTTTTTCTTTCGGCGCCATGGTGAAGTCATTTGTCGAGACTGATGAAAGATATTCAAGCCTGTCGCCACGGTTGATGTTCAGTACCTGGCAAATTGGTCCAAGTCCATGAGTTGGGTACAAATTTCCATTCCTGGCAGCATTTTCTTTCAGACGCCACATGTCAGTATAGGCTCCGTCAGCCTGTCGGTCATCAAGCGGCTTTTTGAAGTTGTAGCCCATAAGGTTGTGAATATAAGCACCTTCGCCGTGAATAATATCTCCGAACATTCCCTGGCGTGCCATATTGAGAGTCAATAGTTCAAAGAAATCATAGCAGCAGTTCTCAAGCATCATGCAATGTTTTCTCGTCCTTTCTGAAGTTTCAATCAGCTGCCAGGCTTCATCAACTGTTCTTGCAATCGGAACTTCGGATGCAGCATGTTTTCCATGTTCCATAGCATAAACACAGATCGGAGTATGAAGCACCCATGGTGTGCATGTATATATAAGATCAAGATCAGGCAGTTCAACAAGCTTTTTCCAGTCATCCTCACCGTTAAAAAATTCCTGGGCAGCAGATCGTCCGATACTCTGCAGGTATTTCTGGGATCCCTTGACAGCAACTTCGCGCTTATCGCAAAGTGCTTTTATTTCAACACCTTCAATAAAAGAGAGCCTTTCAACGGCACCGCTTCCACGATCGCCAAGTCCGATGATTCCAATGCGGACAACAGGCAAAGCAGGAGCTGCATAACCCGACATGTTAAACTTCTGTGAATGATTTTTTTTTACTGCTTTGAGAATTCCTGCGAGGTTTGATTCAGATTGCGCTGCATATCCGGGAATTACTGTACCAGCTACTGCTCCGGCTCCGGCAAATGATGCAATTTTTAAGAAGTCGCGGCGATTGCTTTTCATGGTGCTAATATTTTAAGGGTTAAATAATCAGGTTTTACTCACCGAAAATTAATATTTATTTCCGAATCTGATGACCTTATAGAAATCAGCCACCTTTTTGCTTTCAAGATCCCAATTCAATGTTTCAGATGCAATAACAGTATTCTGCTTCAATTTGTTCAGAAGCACCAGGTCATCCCGTAATTTTATAATTGCTTTGCAAATCTCTTCAGATTTAACGGTCTGTATTATAATTCCGCATCCTGATTCTTTAACAATTTTCTTCACTTCCGGAAGATCGCTTGTGATTACCGGTATACCTGCTGAAATATAATCAAATAGTTTGTTGGGCAGAC
>JAPLEC010000152.1 GCA_026391515.1 Bacteroidia bacterium
CCCATTTTATTTTTAATACTCTCAATTCTATACAATATTATATGTATCAGCATGATAAGCTGGCTACGAATACCTATCTTACAAAGTTTTCCAGCCTGATGCGCAAAGTCCTTGAAAACTCTCATCATACAGCTATTCCGCTGCGTGACGAACTCGATGCATTAAATCTGTATCTGGAGCTTGAGTGTTTGAGATTTAAAGACAAATTCGATTTCGAAATAAACGTTGATGACGAAATTGACACCCTGATGTTTAAAGTTCCGACCATGCTGATTCAGCCTTATGTCGAAAACTCAATCTGTCATGGTCTTATTTCTCGTGAAGGGAAGGGGACTGTTAAAATTAATATGAAGCTCGCAAATGACCATATAATCTGCACTATCGAAGACAACGGGATAGGCAGGGAAGCTGCTCAGCAAATAAAAGAGATGAAGCAGAGTAACCACAACTCCCTTGGAACTCAGATTGCTTCATCACGTCTTGACCTTGTCAACTCCCTCTATGGTACCAGCTTAAAAACTATTTATACCGATTTGAAAAACGAAAAGGGAGAACCTGAAGGAACCCGGGTCGAGATCCATATTCCAATAATAACATGACTAAAAAACTGAAGACAATTATTGTTGATGATGAACCCAATGCAGTAGATTTTATCTCCTCGATAATAGGCGAATACTGCCCTGATCTTGAGGTAGTCGGTAAAGCTTATAATGTTTCAGAAGGGATTCAAAAAATACAGGAGACAAAGCCAGACCTTGTTTTCCTTGATGTCGAGATGCCAAATGGAACAGGTTTCGATCTGCTTGCTCATTTCCCTGAAAAAGACTTTGACGTTGTGTTCATAACCGCTTTTAATCACTATGCAATAAAAGCAATAAAATTCAGTGCGGTAGATTATATTCTCAAACCAATTAATATCACCGAATTCATTGAAGCTGTAAAAAGTGTAATACGCAAACGATCAACCTCTAACATACATAGTAATGAGGGCTTCAAAGCTCTGATGGAGAACCTTAAGTCGGCCTATCCTTCCAGGCTGGCTATACCAACTGCTGATGGGATGGAATACCTTAATCCCAAGGAGATTATCAGGATAGAAGCCGATAGAAGTTATTCCTGGTTTTATCTGACCGGAAACCGGAAGATCCTTGTATCCAGGCATCTTAAGGAATTTCAGGACCTGCTCGGTGACCGTTATTTCTTCCGTTCGCATAACTCATTTCTGATAAACCTTAAATATGTAAAGAAATATGTCCGGAAGGAAGGAGGGTATATTGAAATGCAGGATGGGGCACAAATACCCATTTCAAGAAACCGAAAGGACCTTTTCCTGATTCACATGGCAAGGTTCAAGGGTTAGTTTTACATATGAAGGATTATTAATTCCCTTGTTAATTAATGAAAAAGGGGCTGTTGAAAGCCCCTTGATAACTAAAACCTGAAACTGCCGGATGGCCCGGATGAGAATTATTTTGCAGCTGTCAGACTTTCGCTGGTCTGAATCAGAAACGGAAAATATGCTGCAATTAGCTGAATTGCTTCAAGTTCATCTCTCTGCCCCGGACCCAGAACTTTCTGATGGAAATATTCTGTTTTGTTTAATGAAGCATCTGATGTCTGATATCCTTCCTTCTCAAATGATTTGTCAAGCCTCTCTACTCCGAAATAATAAGAGTTGCAGACATACTGGACAGAAAGCTTATCAGATAATACAACATACCTTTTACAGTTTTTGTCCTTACAAATCACCAGGGTTACCTCCATGGGTGTGTTAGCATAGCTGATTTTATAAGCCGTGCAATCATTATTTTTCATAATAACCGGATTGTCGACTGTTTCAATCTTGTAGTTTCCCAGTGCTGAAAAGGTCTGGCCTTTTGCAACAACTTTTTTACCGAACGACACAGTACTGACTACTGCGATAAGTACTGTAACTAAAATCATTTTTTTCATGGCTCAAAGAATTAATTAATAAAATTCAATTTCAAAAAATACTTTTACTGTCTATTTTGTTCTTTTTCAATTTTTGATCTTGCTGAAGACTGATTTTAAATCTTCAATTCGAAATTATGCTTATATTAAATAGCGGAAAACAGTAAATCCACAAATTGCAGGTTTGAATTTACGGATAGCATAATTTATGGTGATAATCAGAAAGTTCAGCAAGAATTTCCCGACGGGTTAACAGAATTCCATAAAAAACCCTCCATTTCCTATTTAACCAGGATTTGGAGGGTGAAATCGGATCTTATATGATAAAGTTTACAGTAAGTGATTCATAATCTTTTACTTGAGTACTTTATTATCAATTTACCTCTTTCTCAATAAGATTATTTACTTTCTGCTTAGTCAATCTTTTTTTCAACAACAATAGTACATTTCATGGCTAAAGCTGCTAATGTTCCAATAGCAGCATATATCGGAGCCAAAACAACTCCGATTGCACCGACCGTCAGAGGGAATTCCATAATTGTCTCATCTTTTTCGTTTTTGATTATGATTCTTCTTGCATTCCCTTCTTTAATAATCTCCTTAATTTTGGACAAAATCTCATCGCCCGAAACTCTGAAAGATTCCTGGTATGATTGTTTCTTATCTGTCATTTTACCTTCCCCTAATTAATTATTTTTTATTAAAATTAGTCAATTATTTAATGTAACAAAAGGGTCATATATATTAAATTATCTAAATTTATTGATTGATAAGTAAAATAAAATAGCCAAAAACGCGCTTACACAAAAGAAAAAAGGAGGTTTAGATGAAACGCAGAACGTTTGTAAAAACTTTACCAATAGCAACCATAATGGCTGGTAGTATACCAGGTTATTCTTCGAAAAAATCAGGATCAGTGAATATTCAACCAATTATACTTCCCAAGCCTGAAAAAGAAGGCGGTAAATCATTGATTGCCTCGCTGCAGGAACGAAAGACTGACAGGAATATAAGCTCAAAAGCTCTGCCATTGCAAGTGCTTTCAAACCTTCTGTGGGCAGCATTTGGAATTAACAGAGAAGTATTAATTATAAATAAGCCAGGAAGAACTGCGCCATCAGCCAGCAATTCCCAGGAGATTGACCTTTACGTGGCATTGCCTGAAGGAGTATACCTTTACCAGGCTGTTCCTCATCGTCTGACTCCGGTTATTGCAGGTGATTTCCGGAAAAGATCCGGCTACGGGAAAACTACATCTGCACCGGTAAATATATTCTATGTTGCTGATCTTTCGAGGTTTGAAACAGGTCCAAATCAGCCTGATCCCAGAATCAGCGATCCGGAAGTGCAGAAATCATATTATTATACCGATACCGGTTTCATTGCACAGAATGTCTATCTTTTTGCTGCTTCAAATGGACTGGCTGCATGGTTCCATAATTGTGATAAAGAAAATACAGCTAAAGAATTTATCCTGAATCCGAAACAGCGGGTATTATTTGCCCAGACTATCGGTTATCCGGAGGAAAGATAAATAACTCTGTGTTGATTTCATTTGTGTGAATTTCAGTGTTATCTCAGTTGAAATATGCCAATTGAATTAAATTTTATAATTTTATTAAAATTATTAAATGTATTTTGTTGAAATATATTTAAATCGGAATAACCAGATAATAAACCAAATTTTATACATATGAAGACTTTACTGAATTTTCGATTTTTAGCTGTCATGTCATTTTTACTTTTAATCCCGGTACTGACCCTGGCTCAGACGCAGGCTCAGGCGGATAAAAAGGCTGCAGAAATGAAGAGGCTTGAAACAGGCCTTGCTAATGCTAAAGCCAAGGTTGCGCTGAATGAACGTAAGCTGACTGTTGCAGATTCGTTGATAACTGCAGGAAATCAGCTTGTTGCTGAATCAAAAACAGAAGCAAAGGCAATAGCTGCAGACCGTAAAAAGCTTGACAAAGATATTATGGCCAAAGAAAAGCCACTTTCCAAGCTTGCAAATTCAAAAGATAAGGCAGAAGCAACCAAAGCCAGGGCCGATCTTAAAGCGCTTGATGCTCAATATAAGCTGGAAACAAAAGCCCTTGACACCCGTTTAAAAGATGCTACAAAGAAATCGACCACAGGCAATGCTAACCTCACAAAAGGGAAAGCTGGTAAAAAAACTGCCCAGGATGCATTGAAGCTTTCACAAACTACTCTTGATACTGCTCAGGAAAAATATAATACTGCATCTGGCACTGGAGAAGAACCAGCCGGGAAAGGAAAGAAAAAGAAATGACAGGGATTGCTCTTTTAATTATTTTTAAAAATAAAAACTAAAATCAAATGGCAGAACAAATTTACTCTTGGCTTCCTTGGCTCATCCCGGTAATTGTTATTCTTGCAATCTGGGACACTGTCTGGAAATTAATTGGTATGTGGAGAGCAGGGCGGAATAACCATCTTGCATGGTTTATTTGCATTTTCATTTTCAACACTATTGGAATTCTGCCGATTATTTATATTCTTTTGCATAAGAAGAAATCTGAAGGTACAAATTGAGACCAGCAAAAAAAAAATCCGCCTTCGTCCGTATAAATGCGGACTACAGCGGACGATGTCGGGGTGATCAGACTGATTTATTAATATGCTGTATATCAGCATACAATTTTGTCATACTTTTTTTATGATCTCTTAGAGGCTTTTCTACGCTCTTTAAAATATTTGTTTCTGATATGACTGGTAATAAAGTCAGGGTAGCTTTTATAAGATGATTTATGGGTATGATTGACTGTTTTAGAATAATCAATTTCAGATAATCTGTTTTCAAGTCCTGATAATTGGAACAAAAAGCCAATAGCATAATATTTATTATTTTCTCCGAGGCCTGAATGTTGAAGGTATATATAAAGATTGTGAGCCAGTTTTTTTCTTAAGATTGTTTGTTTATTAATTGATTTTAAATTTTTTATGATGTCTTTGACATTTTTCTTTGAGGAGGATTTTATTTTATAGATTGACAATACAGTTTTTAATACTTCTGCTATTATCCTGGGATTCTGAATATAAAAATTCTCTTCCTTTAAATAAGTATTCTTATTCTTAATTGGAATATTTTTCTGCTTGTTCCTTATATCAAAATTGATTTTGCTGATAACACAATCCTGATACCTGTCTCTGATTTGTAAATATTTTGAAACTTGTATCAGGTCTTCTTCCAAAATTGCATCATAATTTGTTAATTCATTATTCAAATCGAAACTTATTTTTTCTTCCAGAAGCAAAAGAAAAATATAGCAGATATTATCAACTTTGTCTGTAATTTTTGTTTCCTGAATAAATTTAACAATCTGATCATAATCTGTTTTTAAAATATCAATGCTTTCACATTCATTAATCCAAAGAGGGGAAAGACCTTTGATTTTATCATATTCTGGATATATAGTATACTTTTCAATCATTTTATATATTAATATACAGGTGACATTGTAACTGCCTGACCATTTAGCTCATTAACTAATAGCAAAGACACACCCTATGAAAGCTAAAGTCAATTATAATAAATGTTCTTTTCATCTTCTTTACACTAATTTATAATCAATATTTTAAGAAAATTCAGCTATGAAAGGGTTTAAAAAAATAATAAGAATCGACTGATTATTCTGCTTTTTATTTTCTGCTTAATGGAATTATTCCTGCCAACTCTCCAATAATGTTTACCAATTCGGTTCCAGTCGGAATAACAATTTTAGCATTATTTTTTACTGCCTTTAGATTTTCCCGGGTTCGTGGTATTGGCATGATGTGGGTTATTTGAATTTTTGGACCACCCTTTATGTTTTCCGTTGTCTTTAGCAAAATGAACAGTGCAGGATGTTGAGCTTAATAAAAACCCTATGCACATCAACAGTATTGCGAATTTTCTGATTATTTTTATTTTACCAGTCATAATTGTATATTTATAATTCTATGTTTCAGCTTTGCTATTTAACATGCTGTTTACAATTGCAAATTTTATATTAATTGCTTCACAGCTTTTATAGCTTTTTAGGAGACATCAATAAAACAACCCCTCCGATTACCATTACCCCAATGCCGAGCAGTGGAGACCATTTGAGGTGATG
>JAPLEC010000146.1 GCA_026391515.1 Bacteroidia bacterium
ATCCTGCGAAGCCAAAGCAAACCCCGCTATTGCGGTGTTTAGTTTTTGTCATGACCTTCACAAAACAAGTTTTGTTCGGTCATTCCAAAAACAAAACCATCCCGACGGTACCGTCGGGATGGTTTGCTTTGGCTTCGCGGAGAGAGGGGGATTCGAACCCCCGGTCCGTCGGATGACGGACAACGGTTTTCGAGACCGCCGCATTCGACCACTCTGCCATCTCTCCCTTAACCTTAAGCCGCATTTAATCACGGCGTCTATCCCGCGTAGCTTCAGCGAAGTGGGACTATCTCTCCCTGAGCCGGTAAACCGGGCTGCAAATATAACCAATTTGTTCTCTGACCGGACGATTATCAGTGACTTATAATTAATGAGATACTATCAGCGGAACAACCAGAAATTCGTTACTGACAGATACTATTAATATATAATAACCTGTTTCAAAAGATGTTACATCAACTGTAACAGGTTTTAACATAACTCTCTTTTCCATTAGAACCCGTCCTGAAACATTTACAATCTTTATATTGTAATTATCAGGGAACTGATCAGATAAATCAATGGTAACCGTTTCGCCGGCAGGATTCGGCCATACACGGATAATCCTTTCATTTTCTGAAATATCATTGACATCACTCTGTGTACCCCAGATAAGATTTGCATAGGATGCATTATCAATAAATGGATTCCGGTTACCCTGGATCAGATATACAGCTTCATTACGATCTTTTTCCTTTTGGCTTACAGGATCACCCTGATCCCATTCCATCAGCATATTCATAGACCAAGTCTTTGGTTGAGATCCTGTTACCATATCACTTTCGGACGGCCATCCGGAATCCTCTCCGTAATATCTCACAGCCATATAAAAGAAAGAACGGGCAAAATCTCCCTTGTAGTCGTCAATCGGTTCAAATACTGTACCGGAATAACCTGATACTGAACAAGTACCAAGTTTACTACCGTTGGTTGAAGTCCATGTGGCAGAATTTGTCTCACCAAATGGATAGTTGCTTCTTTTATTATTGACCCATCCGTCAGTCGGGTAGAGATGAAAAAGATCAGAGTACATTGGATAGACCTCGCCTCCGAACCAGCTGTTTGGGAATGAATGTTCCCTGTTATAGCAATCCCCTTCACTGTTATAGCTGCCGCATTGATTTGTTATAAAAACAAATTCGTATGCCGGTGTTCCGGAAGGAATGTCGGAGTACATGTCCCATACTTTGCCATTGGACTTTTTATCGGTTGACTGGAAATATGTCCAAAGGTCGGCATAAGATACAACTGTATGATTATCAATTATATCATGAAGAGCTTGCTGTAACGCAGTTCCTGTAAGTCCTTCAGCTGATGAATAATAGCCCGGCGGCTGAGCTGTCAGGCAGAGAGATAACTGAAGAAAGATGAAGAGGATGAGACAATATTTTAATCTACAAGCGTTGATTAACATTGTTTTGTTTAAAATAAAGAAATCATCTTCATAATTAAATCAACATTAAATGAGTTAAAGATTCCTCATTTCGTCCCGATTTCTCGGGACTACATTCGGAATGACATCTCATTTTTATGGGATGGGGATAAGAGGCGATTTGCACAAGCAAATCGCCTCTTATCCCCCCTTTTACAATACCTTGTCATTCCGAGCGTCAGCGAGGAATCTCCACTATATATGTTGATTCTAAAGTTCATTCCCTATTCCTCGGCAATGAGAACATTATCAACTTCCCATGTGGTTGTTTGAGATGGTACTCCTCCTGTGTAAACCCATGCAATGTAAATAGTACTTCCATTATAGGTTGAAAGATCTACTTTCCCTGATGATACGAAAGGGCTCCAACCTGAAGTGGTTACGGGAGGTCTGGTATAGGAATGCTCTGTCCAGGTACTAGTCCATGGTGTTGAAGAACCAGTGTAATCAGTTGAAACATATAATTTAAGAGTAGCACCATTATCGTAACCGTCACAACTTTCAAAGCTGATATAGGGATTAGATGCAGTCGATAGGTCTATCTGTGGAGCTATCATCCAGGTAATTACAGATGGTTGTCCGGTGCTATTGGCAGTTATCCTTGCAAAATAATTACCACTTAGGATCCATCCTTTCCAGGGAATAGTACCTGCCTGAGAATATGTAAGCCATCCAGGTAATGTACTTACAAGCATAGAACTTGTCAGACCGGTAAAATACTGTGACAGATATGTGACTGAAGGAATGCCGCAGAGACTGCCGGACATATCAAGTTCACCAGGTTCGCGCAGCAGTATTTGTGCGCTGTTGAAAACGGAGGCTACACCTTTTAAGGTCCCGTTTCCTGTTGGAAGCGTTCCTCCAGCAAATGTTGCGACCGATCTTGTATAAACATCAATTTCAGAAGTGCAGTCCGTGAGTACCTTTGTGCCTGAAAACGTTCCTGCAGTTTTAAATTGTGCACCCGTAACTGAAACATATTCAGACTGGTGCTCACCATTCAGAAGCTCATCAATTGTAACGCTGACAGGCTCCATTGGAACAGGGGTCAGACTATCGAGCTTTGCCTGAGCCGGATTTGCAAGGTCTATATCGCCGAACTGAAGGAGACCATTATACATTGTAAATGACAAACCGCGGCAGAATATCGTCATCTTTGAATCTCTTGCTAACGTATTGGTGCCTGTAACCGTAATGCACAAACCTGCTGATGTATCCTGAATATAACCAATAAAATCAGGCACATTGCCTAATTCAGGTGTCAATGTGATAATTCCCTGTACATAGACATTTGTATCAATTGTTACAATTCCGCTGTCGTACATTGCCCTGAGCTGCCTGATTGTTATATGATCAATCACAGGTTCAGGCGGCAAAATTGGTTCCCTGTCACATGAAGAAATCACAATGAGCAGGAGTACTAAAAGAGCAGTTATATTGATTTTGTTTTTCATACTGTTCATCGTAATTTTATTTGGCAGTTGTAATTAAAATATTATCAATACGATAACTTGTACTTTCTGTGGCACTGCCAGTATATTTAAATGCTATGACACATGACTTTCCGTCTTCAACTGGAAGATTTATATTGCCTGAGCTTATAAACTGATTAGCAGGATCATTTTTGGTCGCAAGTGTTGCAATAACCGGTATCCATGTAGCGGTTACCAGGTTCCTTCCAGTATAATTCGTTGAGTAAAAGACCTGGAGCGGGAAATGAGTACCGGTATGTGCCCAGTATGACTGAGCTGTCTCGAAGGAAAGCACTTTTTGAACAGAAATTGTTACAGGCTGTGTAATCAGCCATGTCACCATTGTTGAGAGTCCTGAACCATATCCTGTTGCCTGTGTATAAGTGTTCCCGGAATAATATTTTGCCAGCCAGGTCCTGTCGCCATACTGAGGAATATTCTGCCAGCCGGATATCAGAATTTCTGCATTGTTTGAAAAGCTCTGGAAATTTTGGCTGATTGTTTCAACCGGATCTCCCAGGTCTGGTATGCCGGGTGTGCATCTCTCGTGTGTAAGTTTAACTTCTTTAAAATCCCTGATAACAAATTGATAATCACCACTAAAGATTGTTATAATACCTGTCATCATTCCGTTCCGATCAGGGATCGTATCGCCTGCAAAAGAAGCATAGCCCGAAGAACGAACAATAATCTTATTCTTACTGCAATCCATCAGGTCCCAGTTTACTGATGCAGGAGGATCAGAAACAACATCTGCATAGGTATGATTGACAGCGTCATCGGTGAATTGGACATTTTTAAGGGTGACCAGCTTTCCCAGATAAGCAGCGCTTTTTGCCTGGACTATTGTAATGGTATCAGGATATGTTGGATTATTTATAGAGGTTTTTAATATCTGCTTATCCATGATCATCCCTGAAACCCTTATATCACCGTTTGATTGATAATAGGGGACACTTCCAAGCTGCCAGAAATCTCCATAATCACCAACATAAAGACCTTTCAGATTGACAATTACCGAGTCGCCGATATAGAGACCGCTGGTGGATTCAAAAACCATCCTCAGACCTCCTGTAGCATCTTGTATATATGCTTCCTTGTAAAGATTGGGATCCCTTTTATCGCTTGCAGTAATTATACCTTTAAGCGCCCATCCATGGGTTATTTCAACCGGATAACGAAGGGTGTAATCTGCGATTGCCAGCTGACCGGCATAAAGATCTTTTACCTGCTGAACGGTGATAATAGTATCAGGAATAAAATCCTTTGCCGGAGGATCAGTTTCATTATTATCAGTGCATCCTGCCAGCACAATCGCACCTATGAAAATCAATCCGAATAAATATTTTGTCCTCTTCATTATTGAGTTTTCTTTATTCTTTTATCTTTTATTTTTTGTCTTTGATCTTTTATCTTCTTTAACCCACCCCCGATCCCTCCAGGGAGGGGAGCGGCCGGTCACCTGTCACCGGATGCCGGTTGCCCGTTATCACATCCTTATACTGAAATTTATAAAGTAATTAAACCCGTTGTAGTAATAAACCTTCGGATCGAACAGATCGGGATTATCAGCATCAAAACGGTATTGCTCAAATCCTCCCGTCGACAACGTCTTGTTATTAAGTACATTGCTAAGGTTTGCGCTCAGGTTGACATATATGTTATCAATTTTCCACGATTTACCCAGAAACAGGTCGATAAGGAATCCGGGCGATTCTTTAATCTGCTGCTTCCAATATGGGTAGTAACCGGTTTCATCTTTCGTGCGAGTGACCGGATTAAAATCAAGATATATATTATCATAATAACTACCTGTAATACTCGCCCACCAGAATCTCGATGAGTTGTATTCAATACCAAATGACAATGCAGTCTGTGGAGAGCTGCTCTGCCTGAAATATTGGATCCATACCTCTTCAGTGCCGAGTACTTCGCTGTTGTTATCTTTAGTTATAGTTATTGAAGGATTATTGACCCACAGGTATTGTCCCAGAGATGCTGCAGCATTCAGATTCAGGCCTGTCAAAATTGTAACTTCTGTTCCTATTTCAAGACCATAGTTTTCTTTATCAATATCTGTCATTGCATAATTTACAAGCGTACGCCAGTCGTCATGATAAAAGCTCGTGACATCAGTCTGATTCATGAACTTTGTGTAATATCCTGTAATTCTTCCTTTTACAACCGGAGACCGGAACACATAGCTTATATCACCTGATAGTATTGTTTCCTTCTGGAGACCGGGAGTAGTTGCATTGCGTGTTCTTGGAGAAAGGAAGGAATTTCGGAAAAGCGGCGGATTTGTTACAATTAAAGTATTGATAGTAATAAGATGTCTGCCTGTTATTCTGTAATCGCCTCCTGCTTTAACACCCCATGTGAGATAGTTTAACTTTTCAGACTCACCGAGGGAGTTATCGGGGAAGAGACCTTTTCTCATTAAACCTTCTCTCCACATTGAAGTATAACGGCCATCTACACTAAGGTATACGGAAAAACGCTTCTGGCTGTATTTTCCTGTACCCCAGAGTGTTGCTCCTCTTTGGAATGAATAATAATTGTTGCCGATTATATCTCCGACAAGTGCCACCCTATTCGGATGATCTAGGTCATTCTGAAGTGCATTAGGGTCATCAGGGAAATCACGTTCAGCAAACTGATCGACATCAAGCCAATAATCGCCCCCAAGAAGGTCCTGCACCGCATTGAAGTTATGACCACGATAAATGTCGACAAGCACTCCTCCGGTGAGATTAAATCTATCGTTTATTTCCCAGGCTGCTCTTGTATTGACCTGGAATTGTGACAGGTCGTTGCGGCGATCCTCAACAATATATTTGGACCTGTTTCCTATGAAATTTCTTCCTGAGATTCCACCTTCATCAAATACGGTATAAATGTTCTTCCTGTTGGCGAAATAGAAGCTTTCCCAATCAATATGACTTACTGCAGGATCTGTCTGCCACGCTTCTGTTATCCGCGCAATGTCTGTTGAATCGGTGTAATAAGAGGGAAGTTTTTTGTAATAATCCGGACGTGGATCAGTAACATCGTACCAGTTAAGAGCTGTATAACCGCTTTTGCCAAACCAGTAGCCTACAGTTGTTTGAACATCGAGCTTGGCAGATGGTTTCCATAAATGTGCTAATGTAAAAAGAGGCTTATTATTGCTGCGAACTCTTGAGTTTCGAACCTCACTATTCTGGTAACCCCAGTAGGGATTATAAAAGTTATCATTCATCAGATCGTATACCTCTTGCGTTGTGCCGCCTGCAACGCCACGCTTATAGATTGCATCAAGCGCCGTGAAATTAAGGCTGTTCCGGTCATTGAACTTTTTCTCAACAGATAAAAAGAAAGAGTTAGCATTGTAGAAAGTACCCTTTTCATAACCATGTTCACTCCAGCGCATTGAAAGGCTTGCAGTTACAGCCCAGTTATTCTTCATCATTCCTGTTGAATATGTACCCATAAGCCTGTTCCCGTAAGTCCGGTTTGATAGGGAGTAAACTGCTTTCAGCCCTGTTCTGTATTCTGAAGCCCTTGTGTTTATGCGTGTTGCACCGCCAACAGGTTCAAAGAGGAAGCCGATAGGTTCAGGACCAGAGGTGACCATAGCGCTGCGCATTACATCATTTAGTCCTCCCCAGTTTGAATAATATGGTGCACCGGATTCAATATCATTCATAACAAAACCGTTCAGGCTGACATTGGTATAGTTAGATTCATAACCGCGAACACGAAACATCAGGGGACCGAAAGTATAAGCTGCATTGCTCAGAAAAACATCTGCTGAGGCGCTCAGTATGCCCTGAACCGATTGGGTTTCAAACCCATCTTCCGAAATTCCTTCGTTAATGTTTATTGTGAACAGATCCTGCAACGATCCGGCTGAAGGTCTAAGAATTATTTTACCAGCATCAATGGCTTCTCCCGATTTCACATCCGCTTCAATTACAGCCTGATCAAAATCCGCAAGGTTTATATAGAGAATATGCTTACCTTCAGGAAGATTGACAGAGAAAGATCCGCCATTAATACTTACGGCAAGAACTTTACCTGAAGCGTCAGTTATTTCCGCACCGGAGAGTCCGGTTAAAGTATCGGATTCTATAATAATTCCTTTTACTGTACCCTGTTGTGCAAAAGCAAAACCAGATTTTAGAATGAGGGCTAACAATAAGTAAATCAGCTTGTTATATTTCATATTGGATTATAAAAGTACTGATAAAGATACTATAAATATTAAATGCTGAAGGAGAAACGGCATCATATTTGGATGAAAAACATTAAATAGTAACTTTACAAACCTTAACAGCTGAATGATGAAGAAATTACTGTTTTTCATCCTGATAATATCCCTGGTTACTCGTCTAAATGCACAATCGTACCGTGCGGGACTGATAGCATTTTACAACCTTGAAAATCTCTTTGACACTATCGATACAGAGGGGGTCCTTGATGAAGAATTTACTCCGGGAGGGCTCGACAGATGGACAGGAAATAAATATCAGCATAAGATCAATAATATGGCTCTTGCAATTTCTAGGATCGGAGAAGAGGATGGGTGGAAGGGAGGTCCGGCTGTCATGGGTGTTGCTGAAATAGAGAACAGAAAGGTTCTGGAAGATCTTATCAACAATCCATTGTTAAAAGAGTCAGGCTACCAGATAGTCCATTATGATTCTCCGGATGTGAGAGGTGTCGATGTCGCTCTGTTATATCGTACCCGTTTCTTCAGAGTGACATCATCAACAAGCAATGGACTTAAGATATTTGATGAAAAAGGTGAAAGAGTATTTACCCGCGATCAGCTTGTTGTATCAGGGATTTTTGATGGAGAGCCGATGCATTTCATTGTAAATCACTGGCCTTCAAGAAGCGGAGGTGAATTAACTACACGACCAAGACGAAATGCTGCTGCCGATCTGTCACGTCATCTTGTCGACAGCCTTCTTGCAATAGACGCGAATGCAAAGATATTCGTCATGGGCGACCTGAATGATGATCCATTCAACGAAAGCTTACGTAAGCATTTAAAAGCTGCTCCGGAAGCTGAAAAGCTGAAGCAGGGAGAACTGTTCAATTGTATGTACCCTTTGTACAAAAAAGGGATCGGGTCATTATATTACCAGGACGGACTCAATTTGTTTGACCAGATAATTATAACACCATCATTACTGGGACAGGATTACTCAACGTATAAATTTTATAAGGCTCAGGTTTTCAATAGCCAGTTCCTGGTTCAGAAAGACGGGCAGTATAAAGGATATCCTTTACGCACACTTGTAGGAACAGTTTTCCAGGGAGGATTTAGTGATCATTTCCCTGTTTATGTTTTGATTATAAAAAATTCAGCGACCGGCAGCAGATAACTTAATTCCAACAGGCCGGTGATCGGATATATAGGTTGAATACTCTGAATAGCATGGTGCTGCTTTATACACCAATGTTGTATCTGCTTTTTCAAATAATTCATTGGTAATCAGAATATGATCAATATGGCTCGGATATGAAGGGTATGACCACCAGAGCTGGCTTCCTTTGGCTATATCCATATCTGCGAACAGGTAATTATCAGGATCATTGATAAAGTTCAGGAATGGATTCTCGTCAGTGCCGGTGTCGGTTATTCCATCATTCAGGTCACCAAGAATAATTACAGGATCACTTGGTCTTGATGTGTCGATATAATCCTTGAGCATTTGAGAAGCCATCCTGCGGCTTGCTTCATTTTCAGGGCCACTGCAGCATTTGAGATGGTTGTTAATGATGTAAAGATCGATGCTTGTTGAATTATGATGTATTTTAACTTCAAATGGCGGGCGCGGGAAATATTGTGAATCAGTAAATAGCAGCTTTGTAGCACTTCCGTCAACAGTAATTTCAGATGTCTTAAAAATATACGCAAGGTTCCAGTCGGAGTTATTGATAAGGTAGAAGAGACCCGTATAACCCGGCATCAAGTTTAAAAGCTGATCGAAACCTGATTCAGAAGCAACTTCCTGTAATGCATAAACATCAGCATCGATTGTATTTAAAAGCGACGCAACAGCAATAACTGAATTATAACCATTTATAGGAAATGTTTCGACATTGAATGTAACTATATCCAGACTCTGGGCACTCCCTGGGAAAGGTATGCAGGGTTCAAAATCAATAGTATTATCAGGAAGCGGAGGTTCTGACGATTTGTGGCATCCGTACGGAAGAAGAAATAATAGAAAGATTACAAATAGTATTTTACGGATTATCTTCATTTATTTTACTGTAAAGGATTTGGAGATTCCTCACTTCATTCGGAATGACACTACAAATTATAAGAGATAGAGGGAGAGCAGGCAGTATACAAATGTGAACCGCCTCCTCTCCCAAATGTTACATTATCATTAAGCTGTCATTCCGAGCGTCAGCGAGGAATCTCATCGACCTTCTGAAATATTATTTTATCCTTTTACAAATCTCTTAATCACCCTTCCATCAGTAGTATTAAACCTGATTATGTACATACCGCTTTTCAGGTTCGTGACCGGGATCCGAATCATTTCATCACTGCTGGTATTAATTGTAGAAATTACTTTTCCTGTGACATCGAGGATCTCAATTGATCTGATATTTGCAAGATTACGAATGTTTAGCTCCGATGTTGCAGGAACAGGATAAATTTGAATATTATCTCTGGCTGATGTTCCCTCAATGCCCGTAGGGAATTCGAAGTCAGTAAGTGTCCGGCTGTAAACCTGTACGGTGGTATTATAGAATCCGGCAAGGCAGGTCATTTTAACATGGTCTGTAGGAATTATTGTACCCACAATATCACTCTCACCTGTAGTAAATGTACGGAAGACGATAGTGGTGCTACCATCTGTCAGGTTAGTATTTGCACTGCTGCCAAATGTTGCTGATCCGTCTCCAGCAGGAAAAGTAACATCAGTCAGTTTTATCAGCCTCGATTCATAGTTCAGATAATTGGTATTGTAATCTGTCAGTGTCATTTCAGGAGGCGTAACTGTGTTGCCTGATGATGTAACGGTAACAGTGGTTTTGGTTGGAACTATTTCAAGTAAACCGCCATAGACTGCAATCTTACCTTCAAGTCCTGTAAAATTATCGCCAACAGCAAGCGTTGTAGTTAATATTGCGGAGGGATCATAAATGAGCAATCCAGAACCGGCATCCTGTATATACTTCTGATTTCCAGTAGCTCTTTTAAAAGTCATGGTGACTTCTGAGCTTAACTTTACTATGTCATTGACAATGCAATGGCCTCTGAGATCCGTAATACTGGTGGCAAGGGCGATCATCGTAAAGGTACCGCTTGTTGAATTTACAGCTGGATTGCTTGCATCTGATATGCGCACCTTGTACTCTGTGCCATAAAGAGCGTCACCAGGAATTGTAAAGTCATACTTTCCTGCTGAAGCAGGAACAGTGCTTCCCATTGCTTCCCAGGCATAAATCCTTGTTACATGATCGGGGATATATGCTTCAAGCTGAACGTTAGTTATATTAGCTGAGGTCCACGTGAAAGTTACAGGGTCACCGGCATACCACGTCTCACCACCTACGGGGTAGGTTAGTGTCACTGATGGAGTTGCAGCGGCTATAGTCGTAAACGTTATATTCGAGCCTGTTGATTCATTTCCGCTTGCATCTTCCACAGCACCTACTGCAAGGTAATATACTTGTGAATTTTCAAGTGAAGTGGAAGGAGTAACAGTGATGATTTTTTTAGTGGCGTCGATTGTTGCTGTAAAAGAGACATCTAAACCAGAGGCATTTGTCTTTTTAAAAGTTACAAGAGTTGCAAGATCGGCATTTGTAAGCTCAGAAGCATCGGTTTTAAGAACTGCCTCATTAAAAGTGATTGTAGGTGTGACATTTACAGCAACATCAGTAGCTGAGTTGGCAGGATTAAAAGTAGCTACAGGTGCACCAACATCATTTGCAGCGTTAACAACAAAATTGTCGATTCTATTGTTACCTGCTGCTGATGTTGCTCCAGTTACTGTCAACTTTATATAAACAGTTGATGTATTATTAACAGCTGTGATGGCTGACATATCAATAGTTTTAATTAAAAAAGTTGATGTGTTTACAGCAGTATTTATACCGAACGACGTATAAGTTATGTTATCAGTACTCCATTCCCAGGAATGAGTATTAAAGCCAGTAGCGGTTCCTCTTGTAGCAAATGAGATAGTAATATTTGCATAACCTAAAGTGGAAAATTTAAACATCATGCATTTACCGTTTGCGCTTAAATTTGCTAGCGCTAATGCCATTCCTGCATAGGGTGAAGGTCGTGGATCATTTGTTGTAGAACCGGAGAACGCAGTAAGTTCTGGATTTGTAGCAACAGATACCCATGTAGAGGATCCATTTGTACCATTAAGGTAAGCATTTGCACTTGCTGATAAAATTCCATAATCTGCACCAATCATACTTGCTGTAGGAACCGGATCTGTTGCTGCGAGTAATGCATCGAATGACCAGGAAGCAACAATGTATTGGCCTGTTAATGGAAATGAAGTACAGATTAGAAAAAGTACTATCATTATGGGACCATGGAGTAAAGATTTTTTCATATGATATAGGTTTTAGATTTTGTCAAGAATTACCTTCCCAATATCGAAAAATATCATTTAAAAGACAAAAAATAGCAGAGTTTTTAATGAACATTTTATCATTGTCAATGACAATCAAAAATCCTACCTTGGGGAAAAATAAAACAGATTCAGAACTAAAACCTATTACCGTGAAAAATCTTCTTAAGTTATTCATTATTACTGCTTTATTCATGACAATCACTTCATGCAAGAATGAACCCGAAGTTGACAAATCCAACCCTTTCTTCAGAAAATTCAATACTCCTTTCAACGTTCCGCCTTTTGAGAAAATAATGGTCAAACATTATTTGCCTGCTTTCGAAAAAGGTATGGCCGAAGGCAGGAAGGAAATTGATAAGATCGTTAAAAACAGTAAAGAACCTACTTTCAAAAATACAATTAATGCTCTCGACAGAAGCGGTGATCTGCTGACAAAAGTCACAAATGTATTTTCCGCCCAGATTTCTGCCAATACGAACGATTCATTACAAAATCTCGACCTGGAGATCCGCCCAAAGCTTGCAGCCTTCAGAGACGAAATAAGACTGAATCCCGAACTTTTCAAAAGAGTAAAATCAGTATACGAGAATAAGGGAAAGTTCAACCTTAACGACGAACAAAAATTTCTTCTTGAAAATCTTTACAAAGAGTTTGTAAGAAATGGAGCAAACCTGAACCAGACTGACCAGGATACTTTGAAAAAAATAAACCAGAAACTTGCAGTCCTGTGCGTAAAATTCAACCAGAATGTTCTTGATGAGACTAATAGTTATAAGCTTTTTGTTGGGAAAGCAGACCTTAATGGTTTACCCGAATCATTAATAACTTCTGCGGCTGAGGTTGCAAAGAGTACGGGACAGGAAGGAAAATGGGCATTCACAACACAAAGACCGAGCATATTTCCTTTTATGACATACTCTGCCAACAGGAACCTTCGGAATGAAATTTTTCACGCTTATACCAACCGTGGCAATAACCATAACAACTTTGATAACAACAAAATACTCGCAGAGATAGTTAAGCTTCGTGCACAGCGTGCAAAGCTTCTTGGATATAAAACTCATGCTGATCTTGTACTCGAGCCACGAATGGCCAAAAAGCCTGAAAATGTTTTTAACCTTCTGAATAACCTCTGGGGAAAAGCTATTCCTGTAGCTGAAAATGAAGTTAAGGAGATGCAGAAAATCATCGATAAGGAAGGAGGCAGCTTTAAGCTTGGACCTTCCGACTGGTGGTACTATGCCGAGAAACTCAGGAAGCAGAAATACAGTCTTAATGATACTGAATTAAGACCATACTTCAAACTTGAAAATGTTCGCGAAGGCCTGTTCACATGTGCAAACAAACTATTTGGTATTACCCTGAATCCTATTCCAGGCTGCCCGGTCCCTCATCCTGATGCTCTTGCTTATGAAGTGAAGGATGCTGATGGTTCACATCTGGGTGTACTCTATATGGATTTCTTCCCGCGGGAAAGCAAGGAGCAGGGTGCCTGGTGCGGCGGATACCGAGGCCATCATGTACTTGATGGTAAGACAATTACACCGGTTGTAACAGTAGTATATAATTTTACACCTCCAAGCGGAGATACACCTTCACTTTTAAGCCTCGAAGAAGTATCAACAATGTTCCATGAGTTTGGCCATGCACTCGATGCTCTTTTTAACCTGAACACCTATAACCAGACTTATGTAGCATGGGATTTTGTGGAGCTTCCTTCCCAGCTTATGGAGCACTGGTGTACAGAGCCTGAATTATTAAATATCTATGCAAGACATTACCAGACTGGCGAACCTATACCAGCATCACTGATTGAAAAAATAAAAAACAGTGGATATTTCAACCAGGGTTTTGATAATGTAGAAGTTCTTGCAGCATCGTTACTCGACATGGCATATTACACTCTTGAAGCACCTGTAAACATTGATATTCAGAGCTTTGAGAAAGATTATTTCACCAAGATCGGTCTTATACCTGAAATAGTTTCCCGTTACAGAAGCACCTATTTCCTTCATATTATTGATGAATACGATGCAGGCTACTATTGCTATACATGGGCCGCAGTGCTTGATAACGATGCTTTTGAAACTTTCAAGGAGAAAGGAATCTTCGACAGGGCAACAGCAGAATCGTACCGTAAAAACATACTTGCGAAAAACGGTATAATGGATGCAATGCAGATGTATGTCAACTTCAGGGGTCATGAACCGCAGATTGAGCCATTGCTTAAAAACAGGGGACTGTTGACTCAATAAAAAAAGTCATGCAAGTCATGCAGGTCGTGCAAGTCGATTTGTCTTTAAAGGACCTGCAAGACTGCAAGACCGCAAGACCTGCAAGACAATTTAAAAAACTGTTTTTATTTCTTCAAGGCCGACACCCAGAACCTTTCTGGCTACCTTATCCAGCTTTTCATGATTACCGGTAAGATGTAATGTAAATTGAACATGCTCCAGACTTTCTCCCGGTTTTAATGCAGCAGCAGGGGAGGAGGTCTCTAATTCATAAAATGGCCCCATCTGGGAACCGTCTTCAAGAGGACCATCGTTATATGAATTAAGAGCGTCTCCTGAAAAAGGATTATCCTGGATCTGCCATGCTGAATTAACATATTCGGTTTTTCCTTCAGGAATATTACAGATGAGAAATGTCAATATGTTATTTGCTGAATCAAAGCTGCCCATGATTCC
>JAPLEC010000361.1 GCA_026391515.1 Bacteroidia bacterium
AACCGGATGGAAACGTTAGCTTCATGTATCCCAAGCGGTATGGTCCTGAGTCTTTCAATTCAGCATCTCAGACATATACAGTCAACTCATGTAACTTATCCCCTAAGGAGTATATTGATCTGTTAGCTTATGATCTTGGCACCTTGACCCTGAGCAATATAAGATATTTGCAGGAGAATTTGGGCAGCGCCTCCGCAGGGAATAGCACTCCGGATAGCTGGCTTACTGCTCATAAGCCTGTTTCATCACCGGCGCTCAGTGTCTGGGTGAATGGTGCGCTGAAAACGCAGAGTGGTAACTATACATACACGATAGACTCCGCTACGGGCAAAGGCAATATCACTATAATCAATACTGCTTTGTTCGGTCCGGTAAAAATAGACTATACCACCAATGATACGAGGACATTATACCGGAACACCGACTACACAATAGGTAATGTCACTTTGACGGCTGGTGCCAGCGATTCTTATACTGAATATACAGGTATCAACATCAATAGTAATATCATCAATAGCATGCAGGGCACTGTAATCATAGACCACTACTATGCCAAACACTGGCAGAATGTAGGGCACACATACACGATAAGTGGAAGCGGCAACTACCCTCCTGTATCAGTAGAGGTTCCTCCCGGCAGTGGGCATGTGGGTCATACCTATGTTTGCTATGCTGATGTGACTTCTTTGCTTACAGGCAATAACTTTACCGCCTTTTCGCTTATGTTTATCGCCTTTTCATTAAGACCCATCCCGGCATATGCAACACCCAGCGCACTGTATAACCTTGGATCTTCCGGCAAATCAATCATCTTTTTTTCAAGGAATATACATGCAGAATCATAGTAGGCATATTCTAATTCAGGTTTATTCATTAAACCATAGATATTTGCATAATAAAGATATTTTGGCGTAAAGGAGTTCTGCCCTTGAAAAACTTTGGACTTGAAAAGTGCAAGAATTTTAAGCGCTTCTTCATATTTACCGTCATAAATATCAAGGTTAATATTTGTTTCGATAATCGAAGAATCTGACATAAGAGATTTAATATTCCGGGCTTCCTTTTCCAATATTTCTCTTGCTTTTGTTGTATTTCCTTCCCGTTTTAAAAAAATCCAAGATAAACCAACATATGGAGCAGACCAGTTAGGCTGGATCATAATAGCCATATTGAAATATTGTTGTGCCTCAGAATATTCCCTAAGAACACTGTATGTTTCTGCAAGATCATAAGCATTAATGGAAGATCTTGGATTAAGTTCAAAAGCTTTTAAAAAATTAGTCTTTGCCATTTCCCAGCTTCCTAAACGACGGTATACAGCGGCTGAAAGAAAGGGAGCTTCTGTATTCCCCGGCTGTTCTTTCAATACTATTTCAGCTTGTTCCAGGGCTTTTGAGTACTCCAAATGCCCCTGGTAGTAATACCACCCCAATGCAAGATGTGCTGCAGGAAGATCTGGATATATTTCGAAAGACTTGTCGATAGCCTGTTTACATTTACGTAACATATCTTCACTGCGGTCCTGATAAAACCAATATTGATTTCGAAAACACTCTGCGATCCCGATATAGGCTAAGGCAAATCCGGGATCAAGCTCTATGGCTTTTTCATACAATTTAATTGCAGTCTTCCAATCTAACCAGGCAGACCTTGTGTTATAATAATTCCCCTGAAGGTAATAATTATAAGCTTCAAGATTTTCTGTTGGTCTTTTCTCAATCTTTTCTATCTCTTCAGGCGAGAGTACTGCCTTTAACTCACTGGCAATTTCTTTAGCTATTTCGCTCTGCAGAGAAAAGATTTGCTTCATTTCCCTGGTATAATCGTTTGACCACAAATGTTTATCTGCTTTTGAATCAATTAACTGAACCCATATTTTTAAATTGTTCCCTTCATGCCCGATACTTCCTTCTACTAAGTAATTAACATTAAGCTCATTACCTATTGTGGCAATGGACTTCTTAGTATCTCTGTATTGATCGGACGAGGTTCTGGACCTTACTGTGAAACTATTGACTTTCTGAAGGTCATTGAGAATTTCTTCCATAAAACCATCACAAAAGTATAACTGAGTGGTATCATTGCTCAGATTCCGGAAAGGAAGAACAGCAATTGTTTTTTCAACAGGTTCAGAAGATTTAAATAACTTAGGAATAATGAAATACCCAAGCACTATTAATGCCAATAATATTAAAATTCCTGTAATAATTATTGTTCTCAGATTCTTCTGAGGTTCATTTTTTGCTTCAATATCTTGTTTCGGGGATTCTTCTGAGTGTTGACTCTGTTTTTTTAATGCACCGATAATCTCTTTAACAGCATTTGCCACCTTATTGATCTGGTTACGGTATATCGTATTGTTCAGATTCTTCTTTTCATCATCCTCAGGTTTGAGAGGTCTGTTTACTCCAGGTTCTTTGTAAATGAATTCTATCCCCCTTATAAATCCTCCTAATTCATTCTCAAGAAGTGTTTTGTCCTCAGGATCGAGATCATGAATTTTAACAGGTAATATCCTGCTGGCCACATTCCCGCTTGTGAGCTTGATATCTCTTCCAAACTGATCTTCCTTAGCCAGTCTATTAAAGGCACAGAACTCGTGTTGCCAGGCAAAACTTTTTGAGTCGCAATAGGTTTGTGAGATAATGGGGATGAAGATGAGGCATTTTAATTTGTCCTCCAGGCTTTTATCAACACTATGAGTTTCCAGTAAACCATCGTGGGGATTCTCATCAAAGTATATGGAAATATCCTCTTTAAAGGTGGCCTCAAGTTCTCCCTTTAATTGGTTAACAAATTCAGTTACCCACCCATCATGCTTGTTATCTTTCTGACGGTAGCTGATGAAGATATCATAATTATATCCGGAAATGAGACTTGCCATATTAAACGTTCAAAATGATAAAGTTACGAAAGAGAGAGATACAAGTCAAATAAATATAACAGGCCGCCACTACGTGGCTTAAATCCTTTTTAAATCCCGTAAGCTACAAACAGATCGCCGCTATGCGGCTATCTATTCCCGTCTTCCCGCACTCACGCACTCTCGCCCTCTTTCTCCGATGTCTTTAAGACGATTACTGATGAAGACCTGACAAACTTATCCCTTGTACCTGAGAATCCTACTTCCTAATCCTGATATAAATATGTTTTATATTATTCATCCCCGAATCCCTTTCATCAATCTCAAAATTAAATGATCTGATTAATGGAGTAAGCTTGGCAAATCCGAAATTTCTTGGGTCAAAATCGGGCTGTTTCTTCAGAATAAGATTTCCTACATCACCTAAATAAGCCCATCCATTGTCATCGGCCAAATCTGAGATTGAGGAAGATATGAGCTGCTTTGCTTTTTTAATCTGGAACTGACGATCATTCTCTTCTTTTACCTTTTCTGATTTAACAGGTTTTCTCTTTTTCCCTTTTGAAGAGATTGTTTCTGGTACTGAAACAGGAGAATTAATAATTTCGATATAAATGAATTTATCGCATGAAACGATAAATGGAGAAGGTGTTTTACGCTCACCGATACCGATAACTTTCATGCCGGCTTCCCTTAATCTTGTAGCAAGCCTTGTAAAGTCACTGTCGCTCGATACAATACAAAAACCATCTACTTTCCCTGAATAAAGGATGTCCATCGCATCGATTATCATTGCAGAATCGGTGGCATTCTTACCCTGTGTATAACTGTACTGCTGTACCGGAGTTATTGCGTTTTCGAGAAGTACTGATTTCCATCCTATGACTGTCGGTTTTGTCCAGTCGCCATATATTCTTTTAAAGGTTGGAGTTCCATACTTGGCAATCTCTTCAAGCATTCCTTTTACGTTAGTATAAGGGATATTATCAGCGTCAATAAGAACGGCCAGCCTTAAATCATTTAATGTTTGCATTTACGTAATGTTTTAAAATTCTGCAAGTTAGTATTTTTCTTTGAAGTTCATCGGGATTATTTACACTGTTTTCCTGAAATTTCACTGATATCAAGTCTGAGAACCATAGTTCTTTCAAGTGTTTCAGGTTTATAGGTGAATTTCTTATTGCCTGAATAATGGGACATAATATGATCCAATGCCCGAACCCTCTCTTCTTCATCATTTACAATTGAAATATATCCGTAACCAACTACACTTCTGTAGCCCATTCCATAATCGCAGGCCATTTTTCCTGTTTTAAGGTAATGATCAGTATCCATTTCAAAGCACACGAGATTATTCTTTTTCATCATATCAATTTTTCTTCCTTCCGGTGCACAATGAAAATATAATCTGCGGCTATCTATACCGCAATATCCAAAATTCATTGTTACAATGTAAGGTGCGTTCGCGTCAGCAAAAGCAATCCTGCAAACATCAGAACTCATCATAATTGATTCAATTTCAGGTATATCAGATATTTCTCTTTCTTTCCTTCTCATGACATTGCAAACGTTTTATTGTACATAATAATGATTCTTTTCTTGACCCGGAATTTATTTTTTGTCGGATGCAATTTGTAATATTATGACTAAAAATAAAGAATATTATTAACTTTGCCACCTCCCTTTTTAGGGACAGTAAAACTAATCAAAACCGATTATTATGGGAAAAGGTGATAAAAAAACAAGAAGAGGCAAGATAATCCTTGGAACCTATGGCGTAAGACGCCCCAGAAAAAAAGTCAATAAGCCGGCAGTTAAGCTGGCACAACCAGTCAGGGAGAAAGAATTAATTGGAAAGAAACCTTTGAAGGAGAAAAAACCTGTTAAGGAAGTAGTTGAGCCAATAGAAGTTAAGGAAGTAACCCCTGTAACAGAAGTAAAAGAAATTAAGGAGGTTAAAGAAGTAAAAGAGACCAAACCTGTCAAAGAAGTAAAAGAGGTTAAGAAACCTAAACCTGTCAAAGAAGTGAAAGAGGTTAAGAAACCTGTACCTGCAAAAGAAGTAAAAGAAGTCAAAAAGTCTAAGCCTGCCAAAGAGGTGAAAGAAGTCAAAAAGCCTAAACCTGCCAAAGAGGTGAAAGAAGTCAAAAAGCCTAAACCAGTAAAGGAAGTCAAAGAAGCAAAAGCTGTAAAAGAGACTAAAAAGGCACCGGCAAAAAAAGAGCCTGCCAAAACAGAAAAAGTAAAAAAGGTTATAAAAGAAACTAAACCGGCAAAGGAGAAAAAAGCTGTAAAGCCGGCTAAACCTGCAAAAACAGCGAAGTCTAAGAAATAAAGAATAATTACCAGGCCACCGGCGTCTGGATTACTGAATCTGGATGCTGGCTGCCAACTGCCAACTGCCTACTGCCTTACAATCAGCCACTTATAATCCTCAGGATTAATAACTGTATTAATAATAACAGGCTCATTTAAGGATAAAGCTGTAATTATTGACTTCCTCAGACTTTCATTAGAATCTGCCTTCAATACCTTTACTCCAAGAAATTTATCGGCACCGAAAAGATCATTATTATAGAGAATTGTTCCAACGGGAGGAAGCTCTTTCCAAAATTGTTTCAGTCTGATCAGGTTAAGTTCGCCGTCGGAAAATACAACTATTATTATCGGGAGGTTTAATCTTCTTGCCGTGATAATTTCACCAGCCGTCATCAGGAATCCTCCATCGCCGGTAATACACGCGACTGTCGATTCAGGTCTGTTAATCTTTGCGGCTATTGCAGCCGGTATTCCAAATCCCATTCCTGACCAGCCGTTGGTTATAATGAATTCTCCTTTATCCCAGTACTGACCTGCAAGATGAAGATGGGATCCGACATCGGCCGTAAGTATCAAATTATCAGGTAATTCTTCTCTTAGTATTTTAAGAGCTGCCATGGGTCCGAATTGACCTGAAAATCCGTTAAATACAGATGACATCTCATCGCGGATGCCTTTAATTAAAGTCTTTTCAAAAATCAATGAACCGGCGTTAAGGTTTTGCAACATCCGGAACCAATCTTCCGGCTGCCCGATAAATCGTGTAATATCACCACTCTCAGGTAAATCGGTCTCTTTTGTGTCAAAATGAATAAGTGGCACCTTGGGCATCCATGACTCATAATTATATTCTACTTGATCATATCCTAACCCGATAACGAGATCAGTTTTATCATAAATATCCTTCAGGTAGTCACTCAGGGCATGGAACAAAACACCGACATAAGAGGGATGTCCTTCAGGGATTATCCCTTTCGCCATGGGTGTGATTACTACCGGAACCTTATAATTATCGAGGAAGGAAAGTAATTCAGATCTTATTCCGAACCGTTTTGCAGTTAGTCCTACTGCAAGCAGAGGCCGGCGTGAGCTTTTAATAACCGATATAATCTTTTGGGAATCATTATTTTGTATCGGTGGTTTGACGTCTGAAACGATTTCAGTAGAATCAGTTATTGCAAGATCAGCAATGTCTGATGGAATACCTATATGGATGGGCCCCGGATATTCCTCCCTGCATAACTTTAATGCACTGCTGATCACTTCAGTAACATTACGTGAATTTAATCTGAAAGTTGCTTTAGTCAAAGGTTCATAAAGCTTCTGATGATTAATGTTCATCTGGGCTGTCCTGCCGATCATCCTGTCATCCATTTCACTTGTAAAAAAAATGGCAGGCGACCTGTCGAGAAGAGCACTGCCCGCACCAGTCGATAAATTTGCAGCTCCCGGACCAAATGTTGCATGACATACTCCCGGAATGCCTGTAAGTCTTGCTGATACAGCAGCCATTATACCGGCGGAAGCTTCATTGGACGTTAGAATGAATTCAATTCCGGCGTTTTTAAAAGCTTCCATATAAGGTATTGAAGGAGCTCCCGGAATACCGAAGACATAACGGACACCAACATTAAATAATTGATTTGCAATGTAATCGGCAATTGTCATATTTCTTTATATTATCTTTAAGCAAATCTATTAAATAAAATCTTAAATTTTTTCTGATATTTGCCGCCAAAATATTCCGGTGGATAAGAAAGATAATACAATACTCCTGGCTGTTATTGCCTGTCTGTTATGGTCAACTGCTTATGCGGGTATTAAGATTGGCCTTCAATATGACACTCCGCTTCATTTTGCCGGTATCCGTTTTATTATTTCCGGACTTATGATCTTCCCTTTTACTGTAAGACCAAAGCTGTTTTTTTCAATGGTCAGGGAACACTGGAAGATTGTTTTCTGGATTACTCTGTTGCAGGCTCTCATTAATTATATCCTGTTTTATCTTGGTTTGGATCTTGTCCCGGGAGCTCTCGGTGCAGTTATAGTCGGATCGCAACCCCTTGTTACTGCAGTAGTTGCTGCAATGATGCATGAAGGCGACAAGCTGACAAAAAGGAAAATTATAACAATTGTGCTTGGCATAACAGGTGTAATTCTGATCAGTGCCGGACGACAAGCTTTTAAATTTGGAAGCTCAATCGAATTGCTTGGTGTATTCATGATACTTGGAGCAAACATAGCTACTGCAACAAGCAACGTTCTGGTTTCATTGAAAAGCAAAGGGATGAATCCATTTGTTCTTAGTTCAGCATCACTTTTCATTGGAGGAATAATAATCTATTTGCTTTCAATACCCTTTGAAAAGAGACCTGCGGGCCCTATGCCAACTGAGTACTGGCTCGACCTGATCTGGCTCAGCTTTATGTCGGCCTTTGCTTTTTCGTTATGGTTCAAGCTGCTTCAGAGACCTCATGTCAAAGTATCGGAACTTAATCTTTTTAAATTTATAATTCCGGTTGTCGGAGCCATATTAAGCTGGCTGCTTGTTCCGGGAGAGAAACCGGAATGGCTTACTATAACAGGTATGGTGATAATAACTGCTTCTCTGATAGGGTTTTATAAAAATGGGAAAAGAGTCCCGGTAAATTAAAATGAAAAAAAGACTTATTGCTGTATTTTCCTATGCGCTTTTCTGGCTTATTTTCTTTTTTATTGCCAGGCTGATATTTATTGTAGTCCATTGGGCAGAGGCATCACAGTTCAGTTTCAGTTCACTGGCAGGAACTTTCTGGCATGGACTTAAACTGGATATTTCTGCAACTGGCTATATACTCCTGATTCCTATGCTATTCTTAATGCCAGGAGTTTACTTTAATGGTAACTGGTATAAGGTTTTTTTAAAGTGGTACACTTATATCATCGTTATAATTTCTTCATGTATAGTTATTGCCGACACCTTGCTCTATAAATACTGGGGATTCCGGATGGATTATACTCCTCTGTTATACCTGAGTACACCAAAAGATGCTGCAGCATCAGTAACTCCATTTCAGATGGCCGGAGTAATTTCCGGAATTATCCTTTTGTCCTCAGTATTTATTTTTTTGTATTGGAAATTTGTAAACAGATTGTTTGATGGATTTGAACGGATTAGGCTATGGCTGCCGGCAATTCTCTTTTTTGCACTTCTATTTGGCTCACTGATTCTTCCAATAAGAGGTGGGATCGGAGTTGCTCCTATCAATGCAGGAACAGTCTATTTCTCTGAAAATATGTTTGTTAACCATACTGCAATTAATGTGGTATGGAATGTTGGTAACTCGGCTATTTACAGTAAGCCAGAAAAAAATCCATACGAATTTACGGACCTTTCGTCAGCAAAAGCATTGATGGCATCGCTGATAAGCAAAAAAGGTGCTCCGGTAAAAATTATCAACAATAAAAGACCAAATATCCTCTTTCTTATTCTCGAAAGTTTTGGAAATGCATTGATTGGTCCTCTCGGCGGCGATTCTCTTACAACGCCAAATTTTAACAGGTTTTGCAAAGAGGGAATACTTTTTACAAAATTCTATTCATCAGGCTACAGAACTGATAAATCGACACCTGCCATTTTGAATGGTTACCCCGCACAACCGGCTGTTTCAATTATGAAAGATCCCAGAAAGACTCAGTCATTACCGGGTATCCTTAAAACTTTGAACGGATTAGGATATAATTCAGCATTCTGGTATGGCGGTGATTTAAATTTTGCAAACTTCCATTCGTACGTAAGAAATTCCGGCTTTAAGCAGATAATTACCCAGAACGATTTTAACTCTCAACCTGAAATTTCAAAATGGGGAGTTCCGGATCATATTCTCTTTGAAGCCTTAAAGGATTCGATGAAGATTGTAAGTGAACCTTTTCTGAAAGTTGTTCTTACACTCTCAAGTCATGAACCATTCGATGTGCCAATACAACCATTCTTTCAGGGTAATGATGAATTTACAAAATTCAGAAATTCAATATATTACGTGGATAAAGCTCTCGGAGAATTTCTGGATTGGGCGAAGAAAACTGAATGGTGGAAGAACACTCTTGTTGTCGTTGTTGCTGATCATTACAGAAGGACCTCTGTTGATGTTCTCTTATATTCGGAAGAAATTTACAGGATTCCTATGCTCTGGCTCGGAGGTGCTCTGGCAATCCAGGGTTCCGAGGTTAATAAGATAGGGAGCCAGGTTGATATTCCGCTGACAGTACTGCATCAGCTTGATCTTGATGTGGATGATAATTACCCTTTTAGCAAAGACTTGTTGTCGGAAGAATCGAACTCATTTGCTTTTTACATTTTTAATGAAGGGTTTGGCTTCATTACCGACACCTCAAAGTATATTTATGATCATAAGCTTGGGAGATCCGTACTTGAGTCCGGAGCAAATCCCGAAGCTGCAGGAAAATTAGGGAAAGCATATCTCGAAGTTTTGTACGACGATTATATGAAACGATAATTTTTACAGAATTTTGATTTGACATAATCAGGCTATGGATAAAGCAGCAAAACGTATTCCTTTTGTTGTCATTATGTTAGGGGTGGTCAGCCTTTTTACTGATGCAGCAACGGAGATGATCTACCCGCTTGTTCCTGTTTTTGTAGCTGCATTAGGTTCAGGCGCCCTCATTCTGGGAATAATAGAAGGAGTTGCAGAATCAACAGCAGCATTACTGAAGCTTATCAGCGGTATCATATCTGATAAAATCGGGAAACGTAAACTGCTCGTTCTCATTGGCTACATAATTTCATCCCTTATACGTCCGCTTACCGGTATTGTATCTTCAGCATGGCAGATCGTTGTTGTAAGGATGTTCGACAGGGTGGGGAAGGGGATAAGGACAGCTCCAAGAGATGCTCTTGTAGCATCATCCGTTGATGAAAGTATCAGGGGTAAATCCTTCGGCTTTCACAGAACGATGGATCATACAGGCGCTGTCATCGGCCCGATACTTGCTATTATTACTCTTCTGATATTATTTTTAGGGTTTGGATTTAAAGATTCGCTGCTTGCTTTGCGGTGGACATTTGTTCTTGCAATAATTCCCGGAATTCTTGCCGTTCTGACGATTATATTTTTTGTCAGGGAATCTGCTCCTTCTGCATCAAATTCAAAGCTTTTTAAGTTTTCACTGAAGAATTTCGATGCAAATTTCAAGAAATATTTGTTGACAGTAATTTTGTTTACGCTGGGGAACTCATCAGATGCGTTCCTTCTTTTCAGGGTAGAAGAGTCAATCAAAAAAAGCGGAGCAGTGATCGATATTGTCAATAATATCAGACCCTTGCATGATATGATTTCAAATTTCGGCGATGAGGCAGCAAGAGCAAATGTGATAAACATATTGTTTCTTCCGCTTATCTGGGCTTTCTTCCATATTATCAAAGCAATATTTTCAACGCCTCTTGGTGCTCTCTCTGACCGGATAGGCAGGAAAATAGTAATAAATATCGGATGGGCAATTTATGCTTTTGTTTATTTTTCATTTGCGATGCTTGTATTCCTGCCTTCTAATTTTCAGGTAATTGCGACATTTGTATTGTTTGCAATCTATGCACTTTTTTATGCGTTTTCAGAAGGTGCTGAAAAAGCTTTTGTTGCAGACCTGGTCAGAGATGATCAGCATGGCTCGGCCTATGGTTTGTACAATTTTGCAATCGGCCTCGGAGCTCTCCCTGCAAGCATAATATTTGGATTTATATACAGCTATTTCAATAAAATCATTCCCGGATTTGGTGGAACTATCGCATTTGGCTTTGGCGGATTGATAGCCCTTATTTCAATGCTGATGCTTGCTGTAAAAGTTAAGGAACCAGGGAGATAATCAAAACTTTTTGAACGTTTTCTTAACTTTTATTAAGTTAAACCCATCCCCCAACCCCTTCCCTTAAGTCTAAGGGAAGGGATGTAATTATTTGTATATTAACAATATACCCCCTTCCCTTATTATTTAAGGGAAGGGATGGGGAAGGGTTAAGATTTAATTAAGAATAACTATTAAATATTCATCAGAGTTACATAGGGATTTATTAAATTTGTTAAATGGATCCCAATCAGGTGAAAATATTTGCCAGGATTAATGTCCCGAGGTTAAGATATATAGCGGGAATTATTCTTAGTGACATCCTTGGATTATCATGGGAAATAGTGACCGACAGACGGAAGCTGGGCAAGCATCCGGTTATCAATTATTCAACTGAAAATATTAAAGGATCCTTCAGAATTAATCCTGATCCTCTGTTATTTGAAACCGGAATAAACAAAAAGGAAATTACAATAAGTGACTGGAAAAACCTGCCGGTGTTTTTTCAGACAGCACCCGATTCGGATATACCATTCGATATTTTTGCAGCATCATTCTATATTGTCAGCCGGTACGAAGAATACCTTGATGTTCAGCCAGATGAATATGGCAGATTTAAGGCATCATCATCACTTGCATTTAAGCATGGATTCCTTACAATACCTGTTGTTGACCTCTGGACAAAGGAATTTTCAAAATCATTTCTGAAGAAATACCCGACTCTTGCTTTCAGGCGTAATGAGTTTAAAGCACTTCTTACAATTGACTCCGATCAGCCATTCGCATATCTTGGAAAAAACCTCTTGAGATCTTTCGGCGGACTGATCCATGATCTTACAATAAAATCAGGACATGCCGGAGACAGGTTCAAAGTTGTAAGACACGAGATGAAAGATCCGTATGAGGTGTATGACTATATAATTGAGAATATTAATAAGTGTAATAGTGACACTAAATTCTTTTTCCCTGTCGGTGATAATTCAAAGTATGATAAGAATCCGTCGTGGAAGAGTGAAGAATACAGACGACTTATAAAAAAAATTACTGGTAAATATAATTTTGGATTACATCCTTCCTATAATTCTTCTGATAATCATTCATTTATTGAAACAGAACTAAACCGGTTAAAGACGATAACGGAAAGAGAAATCATTTCAAGCCGGTTTCATTTTTTAAGATTACTTACTCCGGTTTCGTACCGGAATCTGATAAAAGCGGGAATCACTGAAGATTATTCGATGGGTTATCCTGATGAACCTGGTTTCAGAGCCGGGATTGCCAGACCATATTTATTTTATGATGTTTCTGCAGATCAGCAAACCAACCTGAGAATTGTGCCTTTCCAGGTTATGGATGGTACGCTGTTTCAGTACAAGAATCTCGATCCGGCTGCTTCACAAGAAATAATCCTTAAGCTTATGAATGAAACCAGAAAGGCAGGAGGCCTCTTTGTAAGTATCTGGCATAATACATCTTTGCTTGAAACACCTGAGTGGAAGGGCTGGAGGGGACTTTTCGAATTAATGCTTCAGATGCAGCAATCATGATTGTTTATCTCAAACATAATGAAATTGACAGGGAACAATGGGATAATTGTATTAAAGATTCTTCCCGAATAAAGCCTTATGCTTTTTCATGGTACCTCGATATTATGGCACCCGGCTGGGAAGCGCTGATTGATGACGAGTATGATTCCGTTTTTCCGATTCCTGGTTTTAAACGATTTGGTATTCAATATGTTGCGACTCCTGTATTCCTCCAGCAGCTCGGAGCTTTTTCTCCTGATAAGTCCACTCAGAAAGCAGTTAATGAATTTATTGAATATATGCCTTATTTTTACAGGCTTATCGATTTATGTGTTGGGCAAAGGATTGATTCCGATAAATATAAAGTGACATTAAAAGCGAATTATGAGCTCGATCTTTCGAAACCTTATGACAAACTCCGTGATAACTTCTCAAAACACTGCAAACGGAATATTGATAAATCCACTAAAAAGAAACCTGAGATAGTCACCGACATTACACCTGATGAGCTTATTGATTTGTTTATCAGAAATAAAGGCTCGGAAATTAAAGGTATTAAGCCTCGTGATTATCAGCGCCTTAATAACCTGATGAATTTCTGCCTTAAGAATAAAAAAGGCAGAATTCTTGGCGTCAGGGCATCGCGGAAAAGGCTGATATATGGTCTGTTCCTTGTTGAAATAAAGGGAAGCAAAACTATGCTTTTTGTTGTAAACACTGAAGAAAGCCGCGAAAAACGGACAGGATATTATATTGTCAATGAGTTGATTAAAGAGTCGGCTGGTACAAAAAACATACTTGATTTTGCCGGATCATCTATTCCGTCAATAGCCTCATTTATGGAATCGTTCGGAAGCATAAATGTACCATTCTACAGAATCTATCGTAACAGACTGCTCTGGCCAGTAAAGATCTTTAAATGAAATTTTCTAAAAAGAAAAAGAGCTTTAAAGGCTATAAAAGATTTAGAGGCTTTAAATGCTTTTGGCCTCTACAGCCTTTAATGCCTCTATAGCCTCTATAGCTTCTACAGCCTTTCTAATTCAATCTCCTCATCTATCTTCATCTCCAGTAATCTGCCGTTTTCACATTTTACGGTACGGGAAGGAAATCGTTTGAGAATGGTATAGTTATGGGTCGCAATGACGACAGCTCTGCCTGTAGTGCTGATTTCTTTTAATAGTTTTATAATGCCCTCTGAAGTTTCCGGATCAAGATTCCCGGTCGGTTCGTCAGCAAGGATGATATCCGGATCATTGAGCAAAGCCCTTCCGATGACGACACGCTGCTGCTCGCCTCCTGAAAGCTGATGAGGCATTTTGTAGCCTTTTAATCCAAGTCCGACTTTCTCAAGCACTTCACCTATCCGCTTATCAATATCATTCTTGTTTTTCCACCCGGTAGCTTTAAGAACAAATTCCAGATTATCATGTACCGATCTGTCAATCAGCAGCTGAAAATCCTGAAATACAATACCTAACTTTCTGCGAAGGAAAGGAATTTCCTTTTTCCTGAGCTTCGTGAGATTGAATCCTGCAACGATGCCTGTGCCCTCCTTCAGCGGGATCTGTGCATTAAGCGTTTTTATGAGGCTTGTTTTTCCGGTTCCAACCCTGCCTACGAGATACATAAATTCTCCTTTACCCACACAAAGGTTGACGTTCGAAAGAACCAGGTGATCCTGCTGCCATATCTGGCAATCTTTCAGTTCAATAATTACGTCAAGGGGAAGCGTTTCCTGCATTTTCAGGTCGTTTAATGTGCAAAATAAGGAAAGAATTGATAATTAACATTTAGATGTTAATAAAATCAGTAATAAAGGCCGGCAGCAGGCGTTTAATAGTTGTAATTTTACATCTTGTTGAAAATAGTATAAATATGGTATATATGGCTTACTATTAGACTGTTATAGGTCGAATCAAAAGTTTTATCAGAAAACCGGTTTAAGAGTAAAAAGCCAAAAAAAAATAATTATGAACAGAAACAGATTCGTTTTCATATTCCTTTTTCTAATTGTTTTTGTCATTCAATCTTCGTCCCAGGTCGCTTCAACAATTAAGGAGCTGAATTCTGATTTCTCAAGAGGGATGGAATTTTACAATAAGGAAAAGTATCCTGCCGCTATCAGATTCTTTGATTCTTATATTAAAAACAACGATAATTCAAATGTAATAACAGTCTCTGAAGCTGAATATTACAGGTCAATGGCGGCACTGAACCTGTTTAATCCTGATGGTGAATACAGAGTGATCACTTATATCCGCACTCATCCGGAAAGCCCAAGGATCAATGAAGGTTACCTGGCGCTTGGCAATTATTTCTATCAGAATAAAACATACCGTAAAGCAGTTACATATCTTGAGCTGGTTAACCGCCAGGAACTGTCATCAGAAAAGCTGCCTGAATATTTTTTCCGTCTTGGCTATTCCCTGTTTATGACAGGTAATAAGCCAAGAGCACTTCTTATGTTTTCTGAAATCAAGGATATTGATACTGAATATACACCACCGGCACTTTATTATTTCTCTCATATTGCTTATGATCAGAAAATGTATCAGACCGCAATGGATGGGTTCACGCGCCTTAAGGATGACGAGACATTCGGAAAGGTAGTACCATTTTATATTGTCCAGATACTCTATCTGCAGAAAGATTATGATCAGATTCTGACGACAGCTCCTCAGCTTCTTAAATCTGCAGGACAGGCAAGAGCAATTGAACTTTATCGTTTCATAGGCGATGCATATTATAACAAGAAGAATTATAAAGATGCCCTTCCTTATCTCGAAAAGTATTCAACTGCAACAAGAATAAGCGAAAGAGAAGATAAATATGAACTGGGTTATTGTTATTATAAAACAGGAGACCTCGACAAAGCGATAAAATTATTCCGTGAAATAGGAGCAAAGCCTGATCTGTTAAGCCAGAATATCTGGTTTCTTTTAGGCGACAGCTATCTGCAGAAAGGTGATAAGAAACGTGCCCAGCTTGGATTTTTTGAGGCTTCCAAGCTCGATTTCGACAAGAAGATCAGGGAAGAGGCTTCCTTCAATTATGCAAAGCTGACCTACGAAACATCCTATTCTCCATTTGGTGAAGTGATTGCCGCTTTCAATGATTATATTGAACGTTACCCGTCATCACCCAGGCTGGAAGAAGCTTATAATTATCTGATCAGTACCTATTTGCAAATTAAAAACTATAAAGCTGCACTGGCATCTCTCGATAAAATTCCCAATAAGTCAGACAAGCTTGAAGAAGCTTACCAGAGGGTTGCATTTTACAGGGGACTGGAATTATTTAAGAACATGGAACTTGATGCTTCAATCGGCATGTTCGATAAATCGCTCAAATATGAAAAATACAACAGGCAGCTAAGGGCAAGAGCGATTTACTGGAGAGGAGAGGCCTCTTACCGCCTTGGCAAATTCGAGGATGCTAAAGCCGACTATACAACGTTTTTAGGGATTCCGGGTTCTTCAGCATTAGGTGAAAACAATCTTGTCCGATATAATCTCGGTTATGCATTCTTCAACTTAAAGGATTACAGTAATGCCATAACACATTTACAGACATTTGAATCGAATGTTGCAAATATAAGATCAGATGTAATGGCTGATGCCAGAAACAGAATAGCTGACTGCTATTACATAACAACCAGTTATCCATCGGCAGTTACCTATTACGATAAAGTGATCGATTATGGGAAAGTAGATGCTGATTATGCGATGTTCCAGAAAGGCTTTTTACTCGGGCTCATGAATAATGAAAAAGGCAAGGCGGATGTGCTTTCATCACTGACAACAAGATATTCCTCTTCATCATACGTGGTCAACGCTATTTTTGAAAGAGGCAGGGCTTATGTGGTGCTGGAAGAGTTCAAGAAAGGCGAAGCCGATTTCAATACCGTAATTTCAGCGTTCCCAGAAAGTCCATTCGTACCCCGTGCAATGGTTCAGCTTGGTCTTCTCTATTCTAATATGGGTGAAAATGATAAGGCAATTGTTCAATATAAAAAGGTGATCGAAAACTATAAATCGACACCCGAAGCCCGGAACGCTATGACGGGTCTGAAGAATACTTATGTTGAAATTAATGATGTCGAATCTTATTTTGCATATACTAAAACACTCCAGGGTTATGGTGATGTTAATCTGGCGGAGAAAGACTCCCTGCTTTATACATCAGGTGAAAATCTTTATATCACCGGTAAATATGACAAAGCCACAGAAGTGTTTAAAAACTATCTGAGTGAATTCCCGAACGGCAGCTTCCTGCAAAATGCACAATTTTATCTGGCAGAATGCTATAAGCGTGCAGGAAACGAAGATGAAGCTCTTAAATTATACGTCTTACTTGCGGGTGCACCTGTTAATCAATTTACAGAACAATCGATTATCGCTGCAGCTACAGCTTATTATGGCAAGGAAGATTTCAAAACTTCTATGGAATATTATGAAAAGCTCGAAAAAGCTGCCGGAAGCTCTGAAAATAAAATTATTGCTCTTAAAGGACAGCTGAGGTCAGCTTATCAGCTTGGCGATGCACAGAAAACGATTACAGCAGCCGAAAAAATAAGCAGCTCCGTTAATATCCCTGAGGAGCTTTCACGTGAAGCTTTATTCATGAAGGCAAAAGCGAATTACAGTCTTAATAATTATGATGATGCGCTTATCGACTTCCGGAAAACTGCCACCGAAGTAATCAGTGTTGAAGGTGCAGAATCAAAATACCGGGTTGCCGAACTTCTCTACAGGAAAGATCAGCTTGATGAGTCGGAAAAGATCGTTTCTGAATTTATCGACCAGAATACTCCTCACCAGTTCTGGATGGCCAGGATGTTCCTGCTGCTTGCAGATATAAGCATTAAGAAAGGAGATAAGCTTCAGGCAAGGGCAACGCTTGAAAGTCTCAGAGATTATTATTCGATCGATAATGACGGGATTCTTGATGAGGTAAAAGCCAAGCTCGATGCACTGAACCAGTCTAATTGATATTGAGTATAACTATAAGTGAATAAGTATATTATAAGAAGTAGTAAGTTTTTCCGAGACAGAAATTAGTGAAATAATGAAAAGAATCCTGATAATAAAACTTCTGATATTGCTTGTCGCAGTTCCTGTTTTTTCACAAACAAATCAAGAGGTTCTCAAGCGTGAAGTAACACTTTATAATCCATACAAGCCATCTCTTACGGATTTTAAAAAGAGGAGCTTCCTGCCTGATCTTAATGATACTGCAAAGGTCAAACCCGACTTCAGATATAATATTACCACTACACCTTATTCGCCGGAATACAGCATCAATCCGATAAAGGCTGCTTCTTTGTCCCCCGATCCCCTGCCCAAGCTATATAAAAGTTATATAAACATCGGATTCGGCAATTATATCACACCACTGGCAGAAATAAGCATAACAAATGAACGCTCAAAGAAGGGAGTAATAGGATTTTATGGACGACATTTCTCATCTAACGGAAAAATAAAGCTTCAGAACGATAAAAAGGTATTTGCAGGGTATATGGATAATGATCTTTCTTTATATGGAAAGAAATTTTTCAGGGAGAATTTATTGGATGGATCAATAGATTTTAGTCAGAAGCTGAGATATGCCTACGGATACGATACAAGCATTGTTGACCATGATCCCGGAAAAAAGGAAATAAGAAATGGATATAATAACTTCAATGTCGGATTATCATTTGCTTCATTGACACTCGATTCGACGAGCTTCTCTTATGATTTCGATGTAAATTATGAATACTTCTATAATACTAAAAGTCGTGACCAGCATAATATTGGTGTGGCAGGAATAATGGCAAAAAAATATAAGGGTTTTTATGTCGGGTCGGGTCTGGAGTTTGATTATTATAAGATATCAAGTACAATTAGTGAGAGACCAAAATATATTATATCAGTCAGCCCTTTTGTCAAGAAGAGTTCGACTCTGTGGAGTTTCAAAACAGGTTTGCAGATACTTCTTGACAAGGATACTTCTTCATCTGCCAGGCTTCATATATATCCAGATGCAATGTTCAGCTTTAACATTATACAATCTTATATAAGGTTCTATGCAGCGCTGAACGGGAAGCTTGAGGTAAATGAACCGAAAAAAATTATTGAAGAAAATCCATTTCTGATACGCGATGGGACACTTTTTACACTCCCAAATACAAATCACCCGCTTATTATTTCTGCAGGACTTACCGGAAACGATGGAATTGGAGGAAATTATGTCATTTCAGCTTCCTATTCATTTATTAACGACATGCTGTTTTATTCCAACCTGATTCAACCTGAAGACTTTATTAATCCACAATACGGAAATCTTTTTATTCCATTGAAAGATGATGTGGAGCTTTTTAAGCTTCATGGAGAAATAAGTGGTACAATAAGTGATAAAATCTCGTACAAAGGGAATGCTAACTGGTACGACTATACTCTGACAAAATATGATTATCCATGGAATAAGCCTTCATGGGATGGCCAGATTGGAATGAAATATAACCTTCGGAATAAAATTATTGCAGGTGCTGATATCACTGCATTCGGGAAACGCAAGCTGATAACTTCAAATGCTGAGGAGACTCTGCAATCGCCGGTAGATGCTCCGATACATATAAATATTAATCTCAGTGCAGAATACCGGTATACTAAAATATTGTCATTCTGGATCAAACTCAATAACATAACCTTTAACCGGTATTATGAGTGGGCATGGTACCCGTCTCAACGATTCCTTTGCATGGTTGGATTCACCTATAGCTTATAAGACCGCAAGACCTGCAAGACTTTTTTACCTGTTCATTTCTATTGAAAATTGTGCATAAATATTAACTTATTTTTAACACAAAAACAGTTAAAAATTAGTATCTTTGTAACGTCAATTAAAATTCATGTTATCAATTAATTAAAGGAGATATAGAGAGGTTTTTTCTGATAGCTGGCGAATATAAAAAAAATTGTTCTTGTACTCTTCCCCGAAAGTCATTTTAGTTGTCAGATAATATGGAGAAAAAAATAGGTCTCTTTTCAGGGTTTTTAAGAAAATTGACGTGAATTTTTAAAAGAAATTATGTTTGAAAACAGTTTTGAATTATGAGTGAGAAAAAGAGAAAATTGCAGGAAAGCAAGGATTACTCTGCAGAGAATATCCAGGTGCTGGAAGGTCTTGAGGCTGTACGAAAAAGGCCTGCAATGTACATTGGTGATATTGGTGTAAAAGGATTGCATCATCTTGTATATGAGGTTATTGATAATTCAATTGATGAGGCTCTTGTAGGATTTTGCTCTAAAATCGAAGTTATTATACAAGAAGACGGCTCCCTTACCGTAATTGATGACGGACGTGGGATTCCTACCGGTATAATGGAGAAAGAACAAAAATCTGCACTCGAAGTTGTCATGACTGTTCTCCACGCTGGTGGAAAATTTGACAAGGATTCATACAAGGTTTCCGGAGGGCTCCATGGTGTCGGAGTTTCCTGCGTCAATGCTCTCTCTTCACAACTGACCGCAATCGTTATGAGAGAAGGAAAAGTCTCCAGACAGGATTATGAAAAAGGGAAACCGGTTACTGAAGTTAAGACAATTGGAGATACTGATAAATCGGGTACAACAATAACTTTTAAACCGGATGCATCTATTTTCCAGACAACAGAATTTAACTTTGAGATACTTGCTGCACGCCTTCGTGAGCTTGCATTCCTTAATAAAGGCATTCTCCTGACGATCAAGGATATGAGAGAGATAGTCGAGAACGGGAATGGCGGCATGCCACGCTATGAAGAGTTCCGGTCAGAACTGGGACTTAAGGAGTTTGTTGAATATCTCGATGCCAACAGGGAAAGGATAATCGAAAAGCCTATTCATATCTCCTTCGACAAAACAGAGATTCCCGTTGAAATATCACTTCAGTATAACAACTCATTTTCTGAGAACGTACACTCCTATGTCAATAATATAAATACTATTGAAGGAGGAACCCATCTTGCAGGCTTCAGAAGAGGTTTGACAAGAACACTGAAAAAATATGCTGAAGATTCAGGTGCTGCCGCCAAGCTTAAATTTGATATTAATGGTGATGATTTCCGCGAGGGACTTACAGCTATAATTTCAGTAAAAGTAGCTGAGCCTCAGTTTGAAGGGCAAACCAAAACAAAACTAGGAAACTCAGAAGTAATGGGCGCTGTTGACCAGGCTGTCAGTACAATGCTGACAAATTATCTTGAAGAAAATCCCAAAGATGCCAGGATTATTGTACAGAAAGTCATTCTTGCTGCTACAGCCCGTCATGCTGCCCGTAAAGCAAGAGAACTTGTTCAACGTAAAAACGAATTTTCAGGCTCTGGGCTTCCGGGTAAACTTGCTGACTGCGCCGACAGAGATCCAGGAAAATGTGAACTATATCTTGTCGAAGGTGATTCTGCAGGAGGTACAGCAAAGCAGGGTCGCGACCGGAGATTCCAGGCTATTCTGCCACTCCGTGGCAAAATTCTGAATGTTGAAAAAGCTATGCAGCACAGAATATACGAGAGCGAGGAGATTAAAAACATCTTTACTGCTCTTGGTGTGAATATCGGAACAGACGAGGATAGTAAGGCTCTGAATCTTAC
>JAPLEC010000154.1 GCA_026391515.1 Bacteroidia bacterium
CATTCCTCCTGAAAGCTTTATTCCCGGAGTTATCCACAACATAAACGAAGCTTTGATTATTAAAGTCATGCTGAATTGCTTCAACAGGTATTGCCAGAATCTCTTTCTTATTTTCTGATGCGATTGTTACTTCAGCGATCATTCCCGGACGTATCATCATTTTCGGATTATCAATTTCAATCTTTACCGAAAAGGATCTCGATGCCGGATCAGCTGCAGAGCCTACCTCAGTAATTTTTCCTGCATAAGTTTCACCAAGTGAAGAGACAAGGACATTTGCTTTTTGTCCTATTTTAATGTTATGAAGTTCATTTTCCGGGATATATGCATTGACTTTTATTTTACGTATATCTGAAACAACAAAAAGCGGGATACCCACCCCTGTAATTTCACCAACTTCACCCAGCTTTTTAAGCAATATTCCTTCGATAGGGGAATACAATTTTGTGTCGGATAAATTTTTTGTATAAAGCTTTTGTTGTGCTTTGGCCTGTTGCAGGCCATAATTTATTTTTGCAAAATCGCTCTCGCTCAAACTGTTATTGTCGTGCATTGATTTCAGGCGATTATACTCGTCCTCGACCTGGTTTACCTGGATGTCGGCAAGCTCTTTTGCAATAGCATAACTTGTCGGGTCGAGACTTGACAGCAGCTCTCCCTTTGAAATCAGCTGGCCTTCATTTGCAGCAATGTAGTCTATCTTACCTGCGACCATAAAACCCAGCCGGACTGTTTTATAACCTTCAATATTCCCGCTGATTGAAATCTCAATTCCTGAGTTGATTTTTGCAACCGTGCTAGTGACCACCTGAATAGCAGGAGTAGCAGCTTCCGGGCTGCCTTTTTTTGTCTGGCATCCTGTTAGAAGTAAGATTATCAGCACAATGATAGAAATGGATTTATTTGTCATTTCAGCTTATTTTACATTTTTCCCAGGTGCTAATTTCGGAAATTTGTGATATAAAATTTAATGTTTTTAAAAATGTCAATAAATAAAAAAGGCTGATCACATCCGGACCAGCCTTTTTACATCTAAAAGATAATTATTCTAGAACCGGATATCCAATCCAAGGCCAATAATAAAAGTACTTTTCTTGTAGCTTTCGTTCGCAGGGATATACATGCCTGAAATTTCATGATAAAGGGTTTTTTCGTCCTTTACGTAATATGTATAACCTGCACCCAGGTTTATCTTGATTTTGTCATTGATTGAATATGCTCCCCCTGCACCCACAGAATGTGTAGCATTTGCATAGGTAAGGTCACTCTGGTATAGGCTGTTTACACCTTTGTTGGCATAAACATATCCGGCGCTTACAAGAAATTTATCTGAAATATTATACTCGAGTGCTCCATCTAATGCGTAACCGTTATGTTCTATGATGTATGTGTTATCAATGGGAAGTGATGGAGTTGATGATGTCCTGTCTATATCCCACTTGTGTCCGTAGTTAGCTGATTTATCAAAGTAGAAAGTACCTCCAAGAGCCATCTTAAGTTTTGAGGATAATCTATAATCAACACCAATTGTGAGCATTGCAGGCATGTCATTTCTTACTTTTTCACCATTAGGAAACTGGGTAATCGAATCACCAGTAACAGAGAAACCGATCAACAAATCCTGTTTTGTATTGTTCGTCAGTTCAAGTTTTGTAGCCATTTCGTACTTGATAGCTATGTTGAGGTTTTCTGTAGGCGAAAGGTTAACGCTGAATATAGGGGTAATGCCATGTCCTTTTTGAACAACATCAGCAGTCTTATCGCTGGTCAGCCTTCCAGTCTGAGAAGCTTGAGTGATTTGTGGGATAATAAACGGTGTATAACCAGTAATTGTTCCACATACTGTGTTTAGATCATAACCATCAATTTGAGCCTGAGTCTTACCAATTTCCAGCAATCCTGCTTCAATACCTGCTCTTTGATCAGCTGTCAATATTGTAAAAGTTTCAGCCTGGGCTAAGGTGAGTGTTCCATAAAGAGGCAAGGCAGGTGCCAGAGCAGCTGGTACTCCTATAAAAGTGGTCAGGTCTGCTGCAGCCTTAAGTAAATAATCACTAATAGGTATTTGCAAACCAGCAACGTCTACAATTACGTTTTGAAGATGACCTGAATATGTGTTTTTGGCTGTAACATAACGTGCACCAACAGCAAATGATATATTGTCATCTAATTTGAATGATACGGTACCCTGGTATCCAAGAAATAATGAGGTTCCTTCGAACTTAATATCAACACTATATCCTTGAGCACCTCGCGAATACATAGCGGGAAAAAGGTCCGAGATACCCATTTCGAATGATGGCAAACCTTTATCATAAGTTGCGCTGCCACCGCCGCCAACCGGCATAAATCCTAGTGAGAATGCAAACCTGTTAATTTTATAAACTGCATAAATTGAAGGAAATAAAGGTGCAAACACCTTACCTTTGTACAAGTGATTATTCAGGCCAAAATCACCGACCTGATCTCCAGTAATGTCCGGTCCTGCATATGAATTCTCAATTTCTCTGTTCTGCCAGATCATCTGGTTAGAAAGAGAAAAATGAAATCCATTCTCCAGTTTCATTAATCCTGCCGGATTATAGTAAACAGCATCAATTTCAACTGATGCGTTCCGGGATGGCATACGAACCCATGCGGCACTTTGGTTAGTATTGGTAACAAGCCCGCCGGCAAAAAGAGTACCGGTAAACAATGTTCCGGCAACAATAGTGAAGAATTTTCTCATAAGTTAGGTTTTAAGTTTAAAATTAACCGGGTATTCTGTAACTGTTAACAAAAGTCCCCTCTGGTTTAATTTGCAATTATACACTGTTTTTTGAAATATATGCAAATAAAAACCTGGTCAAATGTAGAAAAATATTTAATAAATGACAATAAGTCTAAAATAATTTATTGATAGTAAGTCAATTGGAAGACATTTTGAATGTCATTCGAAAATCTTTTTTAGACCACAGGGTGAAATTTATACGAATAAAGGCATCAGGCATCAGGCGACAAGATCCTGGTTACAGGTGCTGGCTTCATTACCGGATACCAACACCTGTCGCCAGATGCCTGTAGCCCGTCACCAATATTTTAAATCCCATTTAGCAGGGTGAATTCATCAAACATCCCGTAATCGATAATCTGATAGTCTTTACCTGCCGGATAGCTTTTGACATTTCGCCAGAGCCATGGAGAGACCAACCCTGGTGCCGGATTGTTAAAATGAGGGCCAAGTAGATTCTTAAGGCTGCCAATTACTTTTACTTCAATTATGTTATTTCCTGATTTTATGAGATCTGTAACATCTGACTGGTAGGGCGGAAATGCAATTACTGTTGCCGGGGTTCCATTAACAGTGACTTCTGCGATTGTACCTTTCCAATTATTCAGACTTACCAGATATTTCCCTTCATGTTTTTCTATGTTAAATTCTTTGCTGTATGTAACACCCCAGGAATAGAATGGCATCCCCTGTTCTTTCCAGCTTCCAGCTGTTAATAATTTAACAGGAGCCTCAATATACCAGCCTTTTTCTGCAGGTCTGACTGAAAAATCTCCCAAAATATAAACAGGTTCAATTTCGGCATGTACTTTCATGGGAGAAATATTTAAAGATATTGTATTGTCTCCCTTCCTGACAAGTTTTCCGATGTTGAAAACGCCAAATTCCCTGTCGAGCCACCATTTGCCATCTTCAGGCTTCACTTCATTCCCGTTTACAGTAACACTCCATAAATATGGCCGTTCAACAACTGCCTTAAAGGTTGAATAATCGAAGCTTCCTTTTACATTGAAATGATAAGTAGCTGTAAATCCGGTGTTTATACCAAATGTATCACGGTCAACAGTGCGGGTTTTAAACTGAACAGAAGTATTCCATGGATTGCCGTTTTTAAATCCGAAATACTTGAATACCTTATCAGCTGCGTTAAAGTTATGCAGGTCTTTCGTAGTTTCGCCTCCTACCGTAAGATCACAAAATTCGATAGTCATAACATTATCAGGATCTTTCGTGATTATCATTGGAGAGGCAGCAATTACCGGGGTTAAATTCTCTGGCAGGCTCCTGGTCATATATATTTCCCCTTTCCCGTTTGGAATAAAAAGCATCAGGCTTCCGGCAGGAGGCATAGAGAATGACAGTGCAATTGTCTTTCCTTCATTAGCACATGGATAACCGTTTATTTCACCGGTTAGTGTATTAAGCTCAATTACATCAGTCCCCAGAATCTTGACTGACCCAGTTACAGTGTTGATCAGGCTTGAGTTGGTCAGAAAAAGTAACTGTCCATCATTAAGAACTCTCCTTTGGTGATAGAGAGTTTCGCCTGAAACAGAAGAGAAGCTTAAATCAGGATTAGCGAAATATTGTGAAAATGTTACAGGTGTCAGATCTGTTAAAACATGAATTTTTTTAGCATTTTTTGAGAAGAAGCTGTTTAATTTCTTACTTGCCGATCCATCTATCATTGTCGGAACTGAGAATGCAATCAGGTTCCCTCCTTTGTCAACAAATTTCTTAAGAAGTGTAAATGTTGGAAGATCAAGGTTCTCCATCATTGGCGGAAGGACAACAGTATAATAAGTGCACTTTCCCAGAATAAATTTCCTGTTCCTGACTGATCCCAAATCTTTTATCATGTTTTCTGATCCAAGATCGTATTCAACCTGATTCTTTTCAAGCTTTGTTATGAAGTTCTGGAATGTTTGTCCTATTTCTGCAGATTTTGGATTTGGCTTTACGTAAGAATCATACAACCAGCAAGTTGTGGTAGGTTCAATGATCAGTATATAGTTTTCTTGCTTCCCGGCTGAAAGCGCCATTGAAAGCCTTGCATAATGATCATTTATATATTTATAGTCTTTCCACCAGGGTTCGTGATACGTGAAAGTAAGCGGATAATCATATTTTCTAGCACCAGCGAGTGTGATATGCGACAGATGCTGGTTCATAAGATTGACACCAAGGACATATTCCCAGTCGCCCAGGCGTTTCATATCAGTGAATGTAAGTTCCCAGCCTCCTCCGCCGTAAGTTTCACTTAGCTTTCTTTGCCGTCCGGTTTGGTTTGCAGCACTTGCAAGTTCTTTGACCGATCTTACATTTCCAAACTGAGCTCTGACTGAAGATTCATTAAACTGGTTGAAGAGCATATCTATTGCCGGAACCTGGTGCCATGCATACATAGCCATGTTATCTCCTCCCGGACGCATATTCGGCCATTCGTGCTCCCAGTAATGACCTGTAAATTTCAGGTTGTTTTCTTCACAGAATTCGAACCATGGTTTAGCCCAGCGGTCGATAAAAAGTTGAAGGAGTGTCTGGGTGTAGTCGTGCCTTACTTTTTTCCAGTCACCGACTTCTTCGTACAGCGAAGGAATCTGAGTCCGCAGATCATAATGCCAGTTCTCATCGAAAACTTCAAAAAGATCAGGAGTCCAGCGAATACCTCCGGGCGAATTAATCTGCGGTTCATCGGTAAAAGTACCGGGAACAGTCTGTCCGAATTCTGTACCTGTATATTTCTTATAACCTGTCATAGTAACTTCTATAAACTTCTGAGTAACATTGGGATAGAGAAGATCGACATATGAAAATCCACCGTACCAGTCGCTCTTACCGTTATATGTTTTAGAGAAGAGAATGTATTTACCGGTTTTCCCTTTCTCATCCTCACGAAATGCAGTAATATTCTGGTAGGTTCCTTCTTCTTCTTTCAGGCACAAATAATATTTATCCACAGTATCGGGAAGAGTTTCAAATCTTGTCATCTTCAATCCCTGACCCAGGTTATATGATTCAGGCATCCGGTCCGGAACATGTCCGCCGCCGAAACCGCTGGGGTATGAATTCTCGTCATAGATCCAGACTTTCATTCCAAGCTCTTTGCCTTTCTCAACGGTATACTTAAAGAGTTCAAACCACTCATCCGAAAGATATTCAGTCACCAGTCCGGGACGAGGATGAATGAACACCTGGCTGCTGCCGGACTTTTTAAAATCATTAAGGTAATTGTCTATCTCTGTTTTTGTTATTTTGTAATTCCATACAAAAAATGGAGCCGTAGTGTATTCAGCTGAAGGGGCTTTAAATTCTTCTTTTAATGCATCGAAGTTGTTGATTTTTACTTCGTTGACACCTTCTTTTTTGCAGGAAGCAAAACTGATTAATGTAGCAAATACCATGATTGTTGATTTAAGGAGGGATGGTTTCATAGTCGACGTTTAATTGTAAAACATAGGATAAATGAGTTCACACTATTGATGTGAATTTACAAATATTATTAAATATTGACTTAAAATTAAAGGAATCGACGATCAGCATACCTGTGCGACTTCAATGTTCAGCAAATCTCCCAGCTTCCGGATCTTCGATGCAATGTGTCCGACACCTGCGGCACAATGATGAGCCGGTCCATAGCTGTTCCAGGTGTTGACGAATTTTTTCACTCCCAGAGGAAATTTGTAGCGGCTGTTTGTATTCCCTATTTCGAGTATCGGACCGGGGGCTGATTTCCCTTCTGCGACGAGAAGCATCAGCTTCCCGTCAGCTTTCTGAACAACCGATAATAATGTAATATCTCCATGTTTTACCGACATTTCCACTGATAAACCTTTTCCTACTTTACCGTGATAAACTTCAAGCGGCTTCACTTTTATTTTGCCTTCAGCGATGGCCAGGTGTCCCGGACCATCATGCCCCATCAAAACAACATCGTCATTGAAATCAAGTGCATAGAACTCTGTGAATGAGCCTCCTGCACCAAAACAGTCCATTATTTTCATTGCCTGAACATTCTTGATCTCATATTCACCGGCAACCGGGATTCCCCTGGATGTCAGCAATGAATTTGCTATGATTATGGAGCTGATAGCATCTTCATTTTCCTGAACTCCGGTTCCGCTATAGAAATATGCCATTGATCCGATATCATTTTTTTTAACCAGCTTGTCAAGAGCTACTGATGTACGGGCAGCCTGTTGCAAATCTGTA
>JAPLEC010000275.1 GCA_026391515.1 Bacteroidia bacterium
ATAAAAGAAATAATGAAAAAAAATACTGGACAAATTCATTTTTATACAGCGCTGATTGGAACAAAACTTTATCGTCATGGATATTGTATCAACATTGATTTCTTAAATTTCGTTGTAAAACAGGACCCTGAATAAGCTAACTACTTTGCATTATTTTCTAAAGCAAACTTTCAACTTACGGTTATTAATGCCGGATATTTTGCTAATATTACTTTTAAATTCAAACAATTAATAACCTGTCTTATCAACATGAAAAGAACGATCTTAATCTGTCTGGGTGTAAGCTTTATTATGATGCTCCAGGCGCAAAAAGCAGATGTGGTCAAACTCCAGGTGAATGCAGAAAAGCAGATTGCCACAGCAAAAAAAGAGTTTGACGGTACAAATATTGAAGACCTAAATAACCAGACGAACGGCGGTGTTTTCAGTCAGCTTATCCATGGAGAGGCATTTGAGGAAAATGTAGACATTGATTTTCTTAACCTGCCAGTAGGCGATTATGTTAAGGTATATGTTATTCTTGATGAAACGAGAAAACCGCATTTCTTTTCAGTCGCCAATGCATATACGCGCCCTGCCTGGAATAATCTTACCGAGAAATATGATTTCAACTCAAAGGATATCTATGCAATGGTCTTTCCTGATACCCGGCAGTTTCCAGGTCAGACCCAGGCACAGCCTCCACGCCAGGCAGGTCCGTTGAGAATTGGGCCACTGAAATTTTATGGCAGGTTCATGCCATTCGACAGTATTCCTGCACCCATGAGGGACGAGCTTTTGAAACGGATTAACGGGAATGATCAGATAAGCAGGTACTGGACAAAGATCCTTTCAGGAAATGTTTCTTATCAGTTCGAGTTGAAAAGAGGTGATGCCTATATGGGAAGGCAGGACCAGATCATCCGCTTCCTCGATGGAACAGGCGAATGCGGTATTTTCAATGCAGGTCTCAACAAACAGGGTATAAACCTGGTTGCCGGGAAAAACTATGAAGGAGTCTTAAGGCTCAAGTCCAAAGGGCCAAATACTCTCTATCTGTCATTGCGCGATGAGAACGGGAATATGATAGCTGAAAAGCCATATCAGGTGAAGGGAGATGGGTCATGGGAGAAAGTGTCTTTTGATCTCACTTCTACGGCTGCGACACCTAAGGGAAGATTTGGAATATCACTGAAAAGCAAAGGTGAAATTGAACTTGGTTTTGCATTCATGCAGCCTGGCGAATGGGGACGGGTAAATGGTCTTCCTGTCAGAAAATACATAATAGATGCGCTTAAAAAACAGGGAATTAAGGCTATCAGGTATAACGGTTCCATGGTTGATGTGGGTGCGGATACTTATATGTACCGCTGGAAAAAAATGATAGGCCCGGTTGATGAACGCCGTATTTGCTTCCGGAGCGGTTTCAATCCCTATGCAACTCACTCTTTTGGTCTGATAGAACTGCTGAAGGTCGCCGAAGCTCTTGGTGCACAGGCTATGGTGGGCATGAGCATGGATGAAACCTACGAGGATATAAGGGATTTCGCGGAATACGTAAATGGCCCGGTAACCTCAAAATGGGGAGCACTGCGTGCACAGCACGGACACCCGGCTCCTTTTAACCTGAAATATATTGAGGTAGACAATGAAAGACGGATCAACAGGGGTTATGTCGAATGTGTTAAAAAGTTCGCCCAGGCTGCCTGGGAGTCTGATCCTGAAATGCATATCACTCTTTCACTTAATATTGGCACCAATCCGAAAAGTTACTCACGCGGCACACCTGAATATGATCTTGCATCAGAATTATTCGGATGGTTTGTCAAGCAGGGAAAAGCCGACCATATGATTTGGGATCCACATTACGACGGACAAAGAAGTGCTGCCGATAATCCTGGATATACCACAATAATGGGTATAGCAATTCAGGCTGAACTGGCAAAAGATTATCCAGGTCATAAACTTACCCTTTGCCCAATGGAAGAAAACGGAAGCCGCTGCGACTGGGACAGGGGTCTGGCTCATGCTCATAACTGGAATACCGATCTGCGTAATGGTGATTGTTTCACCTGGCTGGGGACCGCAAATACTATTCAGCCTCACGGGCAGGATTACATGTGGAATCAGGGACGGGTTCACTACACCTCAAACGAGGTCTGGTTCCAGCCCTCAGCTTATATCGATGAAAAGATTTCAAAAGAATGGCAGCCCATTATCGTTGATGCCACAAGCAGCAAAGAATCCGTTCTCGACATTACTGCAAAAACAAACGCTAAAAGAGATTCTCTGTCAATATGTGTAGTAAATCTGAACGATTCTGCCCAGGTTGCAATAATCAATGTCACTGGTTTCAAATTCAGCAGTAAAGCTACAGCATGGACAATCGGGGATTGTGATCTGAATACTCTCAATACAGTCAATAACAAAGAGGCTGTAGCACCAAAAACAGGAACGGTAACCATCTCTAAAAAAGATGCCCAATACACATTCCCAAGATATTCATATACGGTTATTACCCTGAAAAAACAGTGAGGATGGTCACTTCTTAACCCATACTGGTAAACAGTTAAGAAAGAAAAATGATAAACCGCAAGGAACGCAGAGCTAAGCTACAAGGCATACATAGTTTGAGTTTAGAATATCTCTACGTTCTTTGCATTACTATAAAAATCAATTATCAGTAAATTCCAGTAACCCGAAACGCGATGGCTGATGAACATCTTTCCTTATATCATAAATCGGGAAGAGCGTTGATGTTGAACGGAATCTGTCATCAACATAATTCCTGTCCTGCCGGACCGCTTGGAATGCCCATCTTACACCGGCTTTTGGACGTGAAATAAAATGGAAATCGCTGAATACCGTAAATGGAATTGCAAACTCCATTCGCCACATCTTATCCTTGTCTTTGTCGTTATTTATTGTACCATCATACGTCACTTCAACTTGATATACGGGATTATAAGATCTGATAAAAATAGTTCGGTTATTATAATATCTCCATAGTACTATATAGTCATAAGCTGCTTTGGTAATGTTGATTTCAAATCCAAAATGCATATAGAGACTGTCGGGAACCGGAATACAAAAAAATTCGGCACAATCGTCCAGATAAGGCCGGGCGTCAAAATTTTTTTCGCGTGCTGTGAGCGAAGTGTCTTCGCATTCGTAAAATAAATACAGATTTTCATCATCCCATATCATTCTGAACTTAGAAAACTGTTTTTCAAAGGGTTTGTCGCCTCTGTAAAAATAATTGAAGGACTGTACTTCAGCATTCTTCCAGCTTACTTCATCCATTTTACCATCAACAATAATAGGTTCACTGGCTCTTGATACCTTATATACTGGTTGTTGTCCTATAACGAGTTGTTTTTCAGCCTGAGAAAAGAGAAACAAACCTGTACCAAGATAAACTAAAACAGTAAAAATGCCTTTTAGTCTTGAGTGATTAATGATTTTGCATTTCATACCTTATGAATAATTAATGATGAACGAATTTAATAACTTCCTTAAGAAATCACGAACAGATTGATTCTTAAAATAAAAGGCAATCTCAGAATATTTTTATTCCTGCTGAGGCTGCCTTTTATCGCTATACCCCTGTTTTTACCTGGAAGCCTTAATCCTCAGAATTGTAAATGAATTTGGCTTGAATTCCATTTTGAATGAATTGCTGAAGCCTGTGAATTCACTTACAACGGGAAAGACTTTTTTGGGTTCGGCGAAGCTGTTATCATCAGTATCGGAGGCAGAGGTCAGGGTAATTATCTGACCGGCAGGCTCAACCTTTGTAGAATTGGAAAGATTGATCTCTGTGCAGAACGGAACATTCTCACCGTTAACTACTTTGACAATAATTTCTCCTTTTGTGTTATCATAACCGGCAACGGCATACTGCTTCTGGAGGCTCTTGTATTCTAATTCTCCAAGATTTATATCATCGATAAAACAACCGATCATTTTTCCTTTAACAATAACCTTAATATTATGCCATGTTCCGATATTAAAGTCGAATGAGCTGCCGATGGTTCCCAAACGCAAACTGGTGCCATTTACAATATGCTCAACACTTGCTTTATATTTAACTGGCTGGTTCATATCCTGGTTGCCGAATAGTCCGCCCGGTATACCAAACCTTCGCATCCTAGGATTACTTACAGAAATAGTAAAATAATTCCTGTCGTCAACTATTCCAAATCTTATATTGAATCCATTGAATGAGCTGTCTCTCTTTACATTAGCTGAAATTGTGCAATCGTCCAAGACCAGATCCTTGAGGATGATGGAACCGCCGCCCATCCTGGGGCGATTCTGACCTTCGCTTCCCCGGCGTGTGCCAGGGATGTAGAGACCTCCTTGGCGCACCATATCCACAGGAACTCCTGTAGAATATGCATTTTCCATGACCTCCCACGATCCTGTTTTTTCCCATCTGGCAGTATCAGCCGGGAATTGGGAAGAATATTTTATTGAAGAGCCTTTGCTTACTGTGAAATCTTTGACTCTGACATCGGAGTTACCACCGAAGGAATTAGCGCCAAATCCCACTTTACCAGATATAGTACCAGCCGGCGGAATCCAGTCAAGAGTTGTATGAAGGGTTACATCAGGCCTGTTTTCATTGAACATTTTCTGGACATAATAAGATGAACGGCCAAAAACTGAATCATTCTTGAACCTTATCAGATTTGTCGGCCAGTGTCTCCAGTTTACATTTTCAAGCAGAGGAGCATATGACGCTATCTTAACAAGATCCGAGTTATGCTCAATACCGAACATGAATTCGGCTTCAGCCAGAGCGCCTTCCAGCGTCCCGGATCCGACATTGCTGTTCACTGCATATTCTCCTATATAGACTTCGAATTTACCACGAGACACTGTATCGTAAAGATGAACTGTATTGAAGAATGTCTCAGGAGCTACATAATAATGCAGGTCTAACATCTCAATCTTTTCAGCATCATAGTTCAACGAATTATTACTTGAAAGACTATTGTCATTAATATAAATAATCTGTGGGAATTTTTCTTTACATGCAGTATAGATCATATTATACCGCTCATTATATTTCGGACCGAAATTCTCATTACCGATCTCAACATATTTCAGCGGGAAAGGAGCCGGATGTCCGTTCTTTGCACGTTCTGCACCCCATTTGGTATTAACATCGCCGATAGCATATTCTATTCCATCAAGAATATCCTGGACAATACCTTTCATCTGGTTCATTTCGTAGTAATCACCATTACGTACCGAACATGAAAGACCGGCATTAACTACCCACATACCCACAGCACCAATATCCTCGCAGAACTGCAGGTAATCATGATAACCGAAATTGTAGGAATTATGATATCCCCAGAGGTCAAACTGGCCCGGACGTAACATGCGATCGCTAATAGATTCTTTCCAGTTCACCCTGTTTTCCATGGTGAACCCTTCAACGATGCAGCCACCAGGCCAGCGGATAAATGAAGGTTTGAGGTCTGCCAGCGTCTGGGCAATGTCCTGCCGCAAGCCATGTCCCCTGAAAGTTGTTTCAGGCAGCAGAGAGACATAGTCAACCCAAACTTAACCTGTTGAGGTGAATTGCAGAACAAGCTTTACAGCATTGTCAGTAACGTTCGAGGTAATCACCGATTTGTAATTTGTCCAGGTGCCGGAGTTGTTCACATCAAACTCCCGGGAGTATATTGCATTACCTGTTTTACCCACCAGTGATATCACAACTTTTCCTTTGTAAGATTTGTCGGCTCTCAGGTAGAACTGGAAATTATATTTTTCACCATTTACGAGCGAAATCCCCTTGAAACCTTCATTGATGAGGTTTACACCGCCATCATTTGCATCAATTTTCAAGAGCAGGGAATGAGGATTTGCTTTGTAAAGCGGATTATCAGAAACAACTTCCATACCGGATTTCGAGTTCCCTTTATTTTCAAGGCTCCATCCTTCGGTAACATTGTCAGGACTGAAACCATAGAATATAAAATCATTAATCCTCCCGCTTGCATAACTGGGTTTTTTAGGAGCAACAACTTCTCCGTTTTCGATATAGGATGTAGAAGGAATGTTCTTCTCTTCGAAACCCATATTATAAATCATTTCGGGCCACAATCCTCCGTCTCCTGCACGGTTGATTTCTTCATAAAAAATACCCCAGAGACCTTTAGGCACTTCAACGCCATTTTTTGCCACATCGATGGTGACGACCGATGGCTTCTGCTTTGTGCAGCCTGCAATCATTATTGACGCTAACAAGCATAAGATCGGGTAATTGGATTTTTTCATCGGGTTCAGTTTTGGTTAACTTAAATCTGTTGGTTATTTATTTTCCGGTTAGTTGTTTATAAATCTCCCTATTCATTATTGATAAAATATTATTTAGGACATACAGTATATCAGGTAATTATAAAATATATGAATCATTTTATTAACAATCAGCATGTTTTGTAACCAGTATCAGTCTTACTTCAATTTCCGGATAAACTGAGATGGTGAAATACCGAATTGTTTCTGGAAACTGGTTGCGAAATATGATGGGGATGAGAATCCGACAAGGTATGATATTTCATTGATTCTGTAATTTCCTTCCGATAACAATTCTGCTGCTTTTTTAAGTCTGGCCAGCCTGATATATTCAACTGAATTCAGGTCCGTCAGGGCTTTTACCTTTCTGTAAAGAGTTGAAACGCTTATTCTCATTATCTCTGCAATCCTTTCCACACTTAAATCATTCTCTGAAATATTATCCATCAGGATGGAATTCAGTTTTTTAAGGAATTCCTCATCAGTTTTATTCATTGCAACTGATTTGAAATGAGCAAGGGGAGAATTAATGAAATTTTGCCGGTCGAGACTCCTGTTTTTGATGAGATTATGAATCTGGGCCATTAAAAGTTCTGTTGTGAATGGTTTCTCGATATAAGCATCTGCACCTGAATCAAGGCCTTCGATCCTTGCATTCAGATGTATGGAGGCAGTTAGGAGTATAACTGGTATATGACTGAATTCTATGTTAGATTTAATCTGCCTGCAAAGTTCATATCCATTAATAACTGGCATAATAACATCACTGACAACCAGAATTATATTATATTTCTTAAGTGCCTTCAGTGCTTCGTCGCCATTACGAGTGAGGATGACGTTATAATCATCGGATATTTCCTTAGCTATAAATTTCCCCATTTCAACCTCATCCTCTACAAGAAGTATGTTGGGTAAAGCGTTTTCAAGAGAGCCAAAAATTTCAAACTCGTGATGTTCACCCAGGTTCAATTCATCAGACTCATATATATTCCTGGAAATTGATTCTTCCTGATATTTGGTCAGTTCCAGGACAAATGAATTATACTGCCTCACATTAGTATCAAGAAAAAGTCTGCCATGATGAAGTTCCGCGAGTGACCGGGCAAGAGAAAGTCCAAGTCCTGTACCTTTTTCCCCCGGCTTATCAAAATCTATCTGATAAAATGGCTCAAAGATTCTTTCGCTAAGTTCTTTTGGTATTAATTTACCGTCGCTGTTTACACGTATCCTTATGACGTTTTCCTTTTCGGTTTCGAGTTCGAGGAATAAGTCAACCTTCGATCCGGCAAATCTAAGGGCATTTGACAGAAGATTACTCAATATCTTGGTTATAGCCTCCCTGTCCATAGCCAGATCATACTGATTTACAGGGGAATGCAGCTGGATTGATATCATTTTTTCTGCACTGTATGGAAGGAATAAGTTGAATGTTGATTCAACCAGCTCATATAAATCCGTCTTAACAAAATTAAATTTAAACATCTCTTTCTCGGTTTTCCTGAAATCAAGCAGCTGGTTGGTAAGGCTCAGTAGTCTGTCAGTACTCCTTCGAATAATCGAAAGATTATCTTCAGTTTCCTTTGAATTTTTTATTCCGTACTTCAAAATTCTGTCAAGGGGTCCCTTTATTAAGGTTAAAGGAGTACGAACCTCATGGGTAATATTGGTGAAAAAATTGATTTTTGCATTCAGTATCTCCCTCTCCTTATTTGTTTCTATGATATCTATTTTTCTTTGCTGTTCCAGAACTTTCTTTTTTAAATAAAAGCTGATCAGCGTATATATGATAGATGCTGAAATAAGAATGTACAGAGCATAAGCTGGAAATGAGAGCCAAAGTGGAGGAGAAATTTTAATATCCAAAAGGGCTTCATTAGAGCTCCATATATCGCCATCAGGGGAAGAAATGGCCCTGAACCTGTAGTCACCTGGAGCAAGATTGGTGTAGTAAACCTTTCTGTTGCCTGAGATCAGAACCCAATCAGGATCAGAGCCTTCCATTCTGTATTTATACTTAGTCAGACCGGGGCTTGTAAAAGTAGGAGACACAAAGTCAATACTGAAAGAAGATTGATTATGTTTTAAAGAAATCCGGTTGGTCACAAGAACCGATCTGAAATCGGAAGATCCCGTAGAATTGACAAAATATTCTTTCCCGTTAACCTGGAATCCCGTAAAGTAAACTGGCGGATTATAAGTGTTTTCCTTTATATCAGCAGGATAAAATGATACCAGGCCGCTGACTGTGCCAAAATACATTTTACCATGTTTATCCTGATAAGCTGAATTATAACTGAACGTATTATCTAAAAGGCCATTGTCTTTTGTATATGTTATGAATTTATCTGAGGAAGGATCCAAACGCAGGAGCCCTCTGGTTGATGTTATCCAGAGATTTCCGCGACCATCCTGCAGCATTGCACAATATATTGCGAAATCAATATCCTTACCAGGTATGTATCTGGTAATTTCTTCTGTTTCCCCGTTAATATAGCTGAAACCATTACCTTCTGTAGTAAACCAGATCTTATGGTTGTTATCCTCATAAATTGATGTAACATGCTCATACTCCAGATCTTCATAATCTCCTTTTTCAGACAATATTTTTTTACATATCTCTGATGATTTGTCATATTTATACAACCCTCTTCCATAAGTTCCTATCCAGATATTTCTTTGGGAATCCTCAAATAAAGAATGGATAAAGGTCCCTGCTGCCACATCATCCAGGAATCTGAATGACGATGTCTCACGGTTAAACTGATATAATCCTATGACACTTCCCGCATAAATTGTCCCATCAGTTGTTTTCAGGAATGTAATAAATGAATTTGTTTTAAAACCGCTGCTCTTATTCTTCAGTTCAAAATGACTTCTTAACTTTAGCGTAGGGATGTTCAAGATATACATTCCATCATCATAGGTTCCAATCCAGAGGTTATCATCATCAACGAGGAGCCCCTGGATATTTCTGCTGCCAATATTTATATGATTATAATCATCTGTGAAGCTGGAAAACAGACCCGTTTGATTATCAAATTTTATCAGACCGGCATCTTCAGTACCAATCCAGATATTCCCATATGAATCTGCACGGATCTCTCTTACCACTCTCCCGTTAAGTGCTCCGGGCAACCCTGTCGGGTAAAACTTTTCAAATGATTTGTTTTCCTGTGGAAGGTAATTGGCACCTCCATAAAAGGTCCCTATCCATACACCCCCTTCTTTATCCTTAGTAATTGTACGAATTGCATTGTTTGAAATGGAAAAGGGATCTGTACTAACCATATGAAGATTTGTGACATAGCCCGTCTTCAGGTTATAAATATAAATACCGGATTCTGAGCCTATCCAGATTTCTTCGTCATTATACAGATATGTTGTTCGTATCAGGATATTATTCCATATACTATCTTTTTCGAAAAAATTTACAACCCTTCCGGTATTTGGCTCAAATTGCCTTAAGCCTGCAATATCGCTCGATATTATCAATCCATAATTGCCTGCATCCAGAATGTTTACAAGACGAACAGAAGCAGATATTTCTTTTTCGGTAAGAATCTGGTAACTGATAAAACTATCATTTCGTGCATCATATTTATAGATCTTCCCATCGGTGGCAGACAGCCAGATATCTCCCGCATTGGTCAAATAAATGCTTCTTGGTGCAAAGTATTTATTTGAAGAATAAAGGCTAAGCTTTTTACTCCCTTTATCATATCTGAATAACCCTGAGTAAGTCGCTATCCATATACAGTTTTTATTATCAGCCTTAACATCAAGTACCAAATCTCCAATTTTGGGATTTTCAGATTCAATTGTTCCAAAACAATCATTTTCCGGCATATAATAGCAAATGCCTTCTGGGGTTCCAACCCAGATCCATCCGTCTCCATCTTCGCAAAGTGCCGTGATGAAATTGTTCAGAAGGCAGTTGGAAACCGAGGGGCTGTGAAGGAAAATCTTAAACTGGAACCCGTCAAACCTGGTCAGTCCCTCTTTGGTGCCTAACCAGATAAAACCCCTCCGATCCTGTATACAGGCCATGACAGTATTATTCGACAAACCGCTATCATTCCTGTAATGTCTGAAATAATAGGACCTCCCATTCGTCGCTAAGGATAGTAATGATACAATAAATGCTATAATGAAAAATCTCATTTCAGTAATTTATAAAACTATCAATGAAAGATTGAAAATTACTCAAAAATAGTCTAAGGGCATTTAATTAATCATCAATTCCTTTTGAAATTCATTCAAAGAAAGAAATAAGGTTTTATTTCCTGACCTCTGACTGATTTTTTAAAACAATTGATTGATTCTTTTTACAAGTTGCAAAGAGTAAACATAATTTTGCTATAAATAAGATATCTGATAAATAAAATAATTGGTGAACAAATGGAACAATAACACATAAAGCAAACTTCCGGATTTCACTCAAAAGGTATTTCAGATCAATGACAAAGTACTTAAATAATTTTCCGGATTTCTGAAATGCTTCCGATGAATCTGGTAGCGGGGGTTTTTTTACATAGCATTTTTACTCCAGGGAGCCGATTTCCGGCTCCCTGGTTTTAATTCCTCGAATTACATATATGAAAACATTTAAATCAAGTACATCAGGAGTACTGCCAAATTAACATATTTTATATTTTTGCTCACTTTAAATTTCACTAACATTGCATATCCGTTTCTATGGAAAAAAACGGATGTAATAATTTCTAACCTTATTTGAATGATGAACGGCTCACAAACTGAAAATAAAAAACCGACTGTTGCAATCGGTTGCGATCCTAACGCAGCAGCGCTCAAAGATGTAATTATTTCCCAGCTTAAGGGGCTTGGCTATATCGTAAAGGATTTTGGAAGTGAAGATCCTGTTTATGCCAGGGTGGCATTCGCAGTGGGAGAGGCTGTTGCAGCGCATGAATATGACCGGGGAATTCTCCTCTGCGGAACCGGCATCGGTATGAGTATTGCGGCAAACAAAGTACCTGGTATATATGCAGCTCTTTGCTCTGACACTTATTCAGCCGAACGGGCTGTAAAAAGCAATAACGCTAATATACTGACCATAGGGGCATTTACCACCGGAGTGGAGGTAGCCAAACAGATAGTCAGGATCTGGATGGAATCAATGTGGCAACCGGGAACAACTTCGGAACCTAAGGTAGCATGCTATGTTGAATATGCAAGGAGACACCAGGTTTAAGAAATGTGAGAATTATTTTTAGACTCTAATGAACTCAAAGGAAATTTTGAAGCTGGAATATACAGCACTTAAAATAAGACGAAACATTTTACGGCTTATAAGGGCCGGAGAGGCAGGTCACGTTGGAGGGGCTCTCTCTTCCGTCGAAATTGTAACTGCACTTTATTTTAATTTGCTGAATGTTGATCCATCCAATCCAAAGTGGCCGCAACGTGATCGCTTTGTACTTTCAGCCGGACATAAATGTCTTGTTCTCTATGCCGCACTTGCCGAACGTGGATTTTTTAATGTATCAATCCTTGATACTTATGGAGCTCTCGACAGTCCGATACCCGGGCATCCGAACATGCACAAACTTCCGGGAATAGAAACAAATACCGGAGCACTCGGACATGGCCTTTCAATAGCCGGGGGAATGGCTTTAGGGCTCCGGATGGACAAATCACAGTCAAGGGTTTATGTTTTAATGGGCGACGGGGAACTGGCTGAAGGATCAAACTGGGAGGCAGCCTCTGCTGCATCGATGCACAAGCTTGAGAACCTGATTGTATTTGTTGACAGGAATAAACTTCAGATAAGCGGCCCTACCATCGAAGTTATGAGCTATGAACCTCTTGACGAAAGGTGGAGGTCGTTCGGCTGGAGTGTCAGGATTATTGATGGCCACAATCTTGAGTCGATCATAAGCAATGTAAAGCAGGCTCCTTTTGAAAAGGGAAAACCATCGGTTATAATAGCCGATACATTAAAATCGAAGGGGCTCAGTTTTGCTGAGGGTAAAGTCAGTTACCATTACTGGAAAGCAAAGCCCGAAGAAATGGAACAGGCAGAACTTGATCTGGACAATATAGAGAAACAGCTAAAAGCAAAAATGGAGAGGATTGGATTATGATTAATGAACTAAAAGATCCAAGAAAGACTTTCGGAGAAGCTGTTTTAGAGGCTGCCGGCAGTAATCATAATATAGTTGTACTTTCAGCAGATTCCAGTTCGGGTTCGGGACTGGCTGACTTCCTAAAGAAGTTTCCTGAAAGACATTTTGAATTCGGGATAATGGAACAGGGTGTGATTGGATTTGCTTCCGGACTGGCAACAACAGGCAAAATACCCGTTTTTGCCGCAATAGCTCCCTTCGTAACTGCACGTCCTTTCGAAATGTTCCGGAATGACCTGGGTTATATGAATCAGAATGTCAAGGTTGTGGGTCGCTGTGCAGGTCTTACATACGATCAGCTTGGTTCCACCCATCATTCTATTGATGATATCGCTATCATACGTACCATACCGGGCGTTACAGTGATAAATCCGGGCGATCCGGTCACTATTAAAAAAGCAGTTCATGCTATGATTGACCATGTTGGTCCCTGCTATATGAAAATAGGAAATCTAAAGATGCCGGTTCTTTATCCGGAAGATGTGAATTTCAGACTCGGCAAAGGCATTGTTATGAAAGATGGCCATGATGTGGCTCTAATAGGAACCGGTACCGTATTATCAAAAGCTGTTGGCGCTGCCAGGCTCCTGGAACAGGAAGGGGTCAGTGTCAGGCTTATTGATATTCACACAATCAAACCACTGGACAGGGAATTAATCCTTTCAACTGCGAAAGAAATAGGGAAAATAGTAACTGTTGAGGAGCATTTTATTGCCGGAGGGCTGGGCAGCGCAATCGCTGAAATATGCAGCCAGGAATGTCCTGTAAAAATGAAGATGATTGGAATAGGTGATCACTACGCCAGCAACGGCCCTTATGAAGAACTACTTGGCAAATATGGGCTTCAGCCTGATCAGATAAAAGAAACGATAATCAAATTCCTGAAAAATAAGTAACTCGGAATAGTATATGAAAAATTCTGGCGCGATGAAAATGTACCTCGCTTTTGCAATATTACTTGCTATTGCTGAGATTGTGTTACTTGCTTTTGGAAAAGCGAACCTACCAATCTCCGGATTGATCCTTTTTGTCATGTTTTACGCAATTGCTTTTTGCGTACAGAATACCGATAAACTAAAAGGATTATCCTTTACATTTCAAATTTTCGCTTTCGTCTCATTTACACTTTATTTCCCAGAGATATTCACAAACTGGGGATTTAATACAAATAGCCTGATAGTTCCCTCCATCCAGGTTATTATGTTTGGTATGGGTACGAAACTTAGTTTTGCTGATTTTGCGAAGGAATTATCAAAACCCTTAAAAGTGATTGTTGCTACCGTAATGTGCTATACTTTGATGCCTCTCATTGCTCTGCTTATCATAAAAGTTTATCATTTCCCACCTGAAGTGGCTGCAGGTATCATATTACTTGGTGTAGGTCCCGCAGGTGCTGCATCGAATGTTATGACATACCTGGCTAAAGGAAACCTGGCTCTCTCAATGACCGTTACTACGTTAACTACTTTAATTGCACCTATTGCAACACCCTTCCTAATGAAAATATTTGCCGGTCAGCTGATTGAGGTGGACGCCATCGGTATGATGATCAGTATTCTCAATATGCTTTTCATCCCTGTATTTGCTGGTATAATTATCAATAAGATCCTTTATGGAAACTTAACATGGACAAAGAAGGATATGAATATTGGTATCATGGCAATTATCAGTTTTCTTGTCGGATTTGTTCTCCTATTCATCCCTTTACCAGCAATTTTAAAGTCTTTAAAAACAGGTCTCATCCTTATAGCCTGGGCGATTACTATAGTATCTATTACTGTTATTGTCATTCGCCGGACTAATGGTCCTGCAAACTGGATGGATATTGTTTTACCTAAACTTTCACTTGGTGCAATCATGCTGTATATTATAATTGTAGCTGCGCACAATAAGGCTACATTAATTTCAATAGGCCCGGCACTTTTTATCGCCACAATAGTTCATAATCTCCTTGGATTTATTTCTGGATATTCCTTATCCAAAGCTTTTGGCTTCAGTGAAGCAGACGCAAGGGCTATAACCATGGAGGTTGGCACCAAAAATGCTGGTCTTGCAGTAGGGTTGGCTTATGATGTCCTCAAGAGTACTGCTGCGGCATTAGCACCGCTGATTTTCGGTACCTGGATGAACATTTCTGCTTCTTCACTGGCTACTTTCTGGGGTCAGCGCGAACCCAGGGTTAAAGAACCCAGGATGAAACAGGCTAAAATATAAAAAATGTTAATATTTTAATTAATTGAAAAAATATCCATGCAATCGATTGTTTTTTGGTTGTTTAAATATAAATTCGGATCAAAAAACCTGTTTGTTTAGATTTTAATTAAGGATTGTTGTAAAATAAGACATTATATATATTAGGAATCATAATCAACCTGTCGGAGGATACACTATGAAAATCAAAAAACCATATTATTCGTTATGCCTTGCTTTTCTGGCCGGAATATTTTTCTACTCTTCAGTCAGTGCTCAGCCAACCTCACTGACAAAAGATGAGATGCTTTACTATACTTCACTCTGGAAGGGTGATCGCTTTCCGGATGGAAGACCAAAAGTTTCTGACGATATTATCCAGAGGATGAAGTACGTATCTGTAACTGAAGCCTGGCAGATTCTTAACGGACTCAGCGATGCTGAAGGCCAGGGCCCGGTAAGCTTTGGTGAGTTTAGGAGACCCACCTATTCCAATCAGTATTACGGCGGGTTTAAAATGATGCGTGAGGAGGTGGTTATCTGCGGCAGGGCATCAACAATACATTTTCTTCCCTATCGTCCCGATTTGAATGGTCTTGTTCAGCAGCAGGGTACAAAAGACGGTAGAGGAAGAGGTCAGTATACCTGGGGAATCGATCAGCTGCAAAAAGGAGACGTTTATGTTGCTGATGTATGTGAAGGCATACTCGATGCATCACATGTAGGTGATAACCTTGGCACTACAATATGGACCAAGACAGGCAACGGAGCTGTTATCAGGGGTACGCTCAGGGATCTGTATGGCAACCTGGGAGTTAACCCTGGCTGGAATGTAATGGTGCGCGATTTCAGGCCGCAGGCTAACAGTTCCAACCTGGTTATAGGAATTAATTGTCCCATTCAGGTTGGTTATGTCACCGTCATGCCGGGAGATGTTGTATTGGGTACACGTGAAGGAGTGGTATTTATTCCGCCTCAACTGGCACAACAGGTTGTAGAGACTTCTGAAAAAACCCGTATGCAGGATGTTTTTGCTCATGATGGGGTAAAACAGGGCAAGTTTACAGCTCAGCAGGCTGATGGTGGTTTCACACCGGAAATGAATCAGGAATTTACCAAGTGGCTACTTGATAATGCAGATTCAATGGGAAAATTCTTCGAGGATCCTAAAGCCGCTCCATCACCAGAATTTATAAGAGCTTATGTTAAGGAACGCCAGTCAATGAAACCTCCACAGAGATAACTGACAGTAAAAACTAGAAATATATGATTATGAAAGCTCCGGAAAAGCAATTAGTTATCGGACGACGGAATGCCCTTAAAATGCTGGGGCTGGGGTCTGCAGCAATGTTGTCAGGTGGCTTTAGAGATTTAATGGCTGTCGAACCGCCGGATAAGAAGGCCAGGCCGAAGCCAGTTATCAACGAGGGCCGCAGTCCTGTTGCTTTTACTACCGGTACCGACCGAAAGGAAATGTTGTTCGAAGTGATCAAACCATTTGAAAAAGAATTAAGGGCTGGTTTGAAAAGGAAGCAACTGGTAATCAAACCGAATATGGTGGTTACCAACAAGGAACTTTGTGCAACTCACAAGGATGCGTTGCGCGCTCTCCTTGAATACCTGAAACCAATTTATAAAGGACAAATCATAATTGCTGAATCAAGTTCCAGTGTAAACTCCTCAGATGGATTTAAAAACTACAGTTATACTGACCTTGAGAAAGACTATAACATAAAATTCGTTGATCTGAATACCAAAGCAACAGGCAAACCTTATTATATCCTCGACAGGAATCTGCATCTTGATAAAATCCAGATTGCCGATATATTCGCTAATCCTGATTATTATATTATATCATTATCACGGCTTAAGACACATAATACAGTTGTGATGACCGGGGGTATTAAGAATATTGCAATGGCTGCACCTCTTAATCCGGGATCTGTTGACGGAGGCAAACCGATAAGTTATAAACGGAATATGCACTCGGGCGGACCTCGTTGGCTGCATTATAATATGTTCCTGATGGCACAGAGCGTTCGACCCGATTTTACGATTATCGATGGCGTTGAGGGAATGGAAGGAAATGGTCCGATCAACGGTACTCCGGTTGACCACAGGATAGCTCTGGCAGGATTTGACGTTGTGGCAATCGATAGTATGTGCGCAAGACTTATGGGCATTCCGCTTGAAAATGTCGGGTATATTAATTATTGTGCCGCTGCTGGTCTAGGCAATATGGACAGGGACAAGATAGAAATTATTGGAGACAAAGATCCTGATAAAAGTATCATAACTTATAAGTTGGGCTCAAATATTGCCAACCAGCTTGAATGGAAAGATCCACTTAATCTGCCATCACCGTTTGGACCTGGACAAAAAGCTCCAAATGCACCCGCGGCTCCTGAACAGCCTGCAAATCCGACAGCACCGATAAAGCAGCCGTAAGAGGTTTTATAATTTTGGAAATTAATTATATAGGATTCCGGTTAATATCTTTTAAGCAAAAATATATTAAAAAGTAAACCAATGGAAAAAAAGCTAATGGGAGTTTTCGCGCCTATTACAACTCCGTTTGATGCAAAAGGAGAGGTTGCATATGATAAACTCAAAGACAATATGAAATTCTATTCAAAGTCAGGGCTGAAGGGATACCTTGCTTTGGGCTCCAATGGAGAAAACAAAAGTCTTTCCAACAGCGAAAAGGAGAAAGTCCTTGAAACAATAATCAAGAACAAGGGATCTGACCAGGTTGTTATGGCCGGATGTATTTTTGAATCCACAAGGGAAACCATAGAATTCGCGAAAATTGCACAGGGATTGGGAGCAGATTTTATAACACTTCTGCCTCCGTCGTATTTCAAGAAGGAGATGACCGATCCCGTGCTTCTCAGGTATTTTACGGATGTTGCCAGCAGCCTTACTACTCCATGCCTTGTATACAATGCACCCCAGTTCTGCGGTGGAACAACACTGTCAGTCAGCCTGATCAAGGATCTGGCAAAACATCCTAATATCAAGGGTGTAAAAGATTCTTCAACAGGGAACATAGAGAGCTTCCTGCTTGCAGTGCGGGATGTATTCAATGTAATGCCTGGTTCTGCCAACTTCTTTGTTAACGGTCTCATTATGGGTGCACCGGGAGGGGTCATTTCCCTGGCCAACGTTTTTCCTGAAATTACCTGTAAATTATATGATCTTACCGTAAACAGACAGTATGAAGAGGCTTTTAAGCTTAATGAGAAAGTCATTCAGCTTAATAAGACGGTATCAGGCACCGGGGGTGTTGCCGCTGTAAAATATGCAATGGACCTGGCTGGCCTTTATGGAGGAAATCCCCGGCTTCCGCTGCTGCCTTTAGGCGATGACGTGAAAATGAAAATTGAAGATTATCTGAAAAAAGAAAATTTGATATGAAAAAAGTACTGGTAAATGAGAAAGTAAGCCCTGATGCACTTAATATTCTTAAGAAGGCGGCTGAAGTCGTGTATATGCCATCAGGCGATCATGATGAGTTCCGAAGACTTGTCAGGGATGTGACTGCCGTGATGCTTGATACTACTATAAAATTCACACCTGAGCTCATGGACATGGCCCCTGATCTTAAAGTTATAAGCCGCACAGGGACAGGAGTAGACAACGTTGATATTGAAGCTGCAACTAAAAGAGGGATAATGGTTTTACATACCCCGGATGCTAATACGCTGACAGTTGCCGAACATACAGTTGCCTTTATCGGGGCAATAACGAAACACATGTTATTCCTTGATTCTGAAACCCGGCAGGGAAAGTTTAAAACTGCAAGAAGGCTGTATCTTCCGGTTGATCTCGATGGCAAAACACTTGGAATAATCGGATACGGAAGGATCGGGAAACAGGTTGCCAGAAGATGTATGGCTGCTTTTAATATGAAGGTAATAATTTATGACCCCTATATTAGCGACGATGTCGTTGCTCCGGGAGTGGTCAGGTACAGCAATGAAGAAGATGTCTATAAACAGGCAGATGTCCTTACAATACACGTACCCCTTACCGAGGAGACCAGGAAACACGTGCGTGAAAAACTCCTTTCACTGATGAAACCTTCAGCATACCTGATAAATACGGCAAGAGGGAATATCATTGATGAAGCTTATGTTGTTAAAATGCTGAATGAGAACAGGCTTATGGGGGCAGCGTTTGATGTTCTGACCAATGAACCTCCTCTCGAAGATGAGGAATTTTTAAAGAATCCGAAGACTATTATAAGTCCTCATAGTGCTGCGCTAACCGCAGAGTGTACGGTCAGGGTAGCCTGTGAAGCAGCTCAGGGAATAGTGGATTATCTCGAAGGCAGGATGCCAAAGTCAATTTTTAACAGGAAAGGTCTAAACATAAAATAATTGAATGATGAGCACAGAAAAAAAATATGATCTGATCGGTTTTGGTGAAGCAATGATAAGGTTCACTGCTCCGGACCACGCAAGGCTTGAACAATGTACCCATCTTCACATTGCAATTGCAGCAGCTGAATTGAATGTTACCGTTAACTCCTCAAGACTCGGGCATAAGAGCGCCTGGGTATCAAAACTTGTGGATATATGGTCAGGACACTACATTATTAATAAAGGCAGGGAACATGGTGTTGATATGTCAGGCGTGATACTTCTGCCTTTTGACGGAAAGGGTACTGTAAGAAATGGGCTGTGCTACCTTGAAGTAGGTATTGGGCCCAGGGCCAGCAAACAGATGTACGACAGGGCACACTCGGCTATCAGTCTTATTAAACCGGGCGATATTGACTGGGAAAAAACACTCTCCCAGACAAAGTGGTTCCATACTACCGGAATCACTACAGCGATTTCTGATAATGCAGCCGCTGAAGCAATCGCATCTCTGAAAACCGCTAAAAAGCTTGGTGTTACCACCAGCTTTGACTTGAATTTCAGATCAACTTTATGGAGTTCAGAAAAGGCCAGAGAGGTGATGAAGAAGGTTATGCCATATGTGGATGTAATTATAGGCAACGAAGAAGATTTTGAAAAAATGCTTGGGATAAAAGCTGAAGGCGGATCAGAATCCTATTCGGACCTTAATCCTGAAAGCTATAAAGCTGTGGCCCAGCAGGTCGTAACGCAATTTCCAAATGTTCAGGTAGTGGGAACGACTTTGAGGCATGTAAAGACAGCTCTCCTGAATGACTGGCAGACAGTTATGCTTTACAAGAATAAATTTTATGCTTCAAGAAAATATGAGGATCTTGAGATTCTTGACAGGACAGGAGGAGGAGACAGTTTTGCTTCAGCACTTATCTGCTGCATGCTCGAAGGAAAAGATCCGCAGGAGACGATTGAATTCTCAGCCGCCTATTCTGCTCTGTGCCACGGATTCATGGGTGACTGGAACTGGGCTACAAGAGCTGAGGCAGAAAAAGTTATGAAAGGCGGAAGTGCCAGGGTCATACGTTAGATTTATGACCGAATTTTTAACATTTATGACTGATATTTTAATGAATACATTACAGAGAAAAATTTAATTTTATAAGTGTGATGTTTTTATATATAAAGATTACTTTTTCAAAGTAATATATTTAATATATTTAATATATTTATTACTAACCTAACCCTCAAAAACTATGAGAAAACTGACTACTCTGCTTGTATTCCTGTTTTTTGCAGGTCTACAGGTTGTTTTTGCTCAACGAACAGTTACCGGTAGAGTAACCAAAGCGGCAGATGATACCCCGCTTGCGGGTGTTACTGTAATGGTTAAAGGGACTACTGTCGGTGTTGTTACTGATGTCGATGGAAGATTTACTATCTCGGTGCCGAACAACGAGGCTGTTTTACAATTCTCCTTCATCGGGTTTATTACAAAGGAAATATCGGTTGGTACGCAGACAACATTTACAATTTCCCTTGAAGAAGCTACAACGGAGATTGAAGAAGTCGTAGTAACAGCCCTTGGTATAAAGCGGGAGGCAAAAAGCCTTGGCTATTCAGCCACTACGGTTAACACCCTGCAAGTCACTGAAAACACCAATATGAATATGGGAAATGCCTTAATGGGTAAAGTTGCAGGGCTTAATGTATCAGCTCCTCCGACAGGCCCCGGAGGTTCATCAAAGCTGAGAATCCGCGGCCAGTCATCATTCGGAGGTTATAACGCTCCTTTGATTGTCGTGAACGGAGTACCGATAAATAACAGTGCTTCTTTTACCGGAATCGGTGGTGACTTTGGAGATGGACTGCAAAGTATCAATTCTGATGATATTGAATCCATAACAGTTCTGAAAGGGGCTTCTGCTGCTGCTCTATACGGCTACCGTGCAAAAGATGGGGTTATAATTATGACCACCAAGGCTGGAGCCGGAAGAAAGGGACTTGGAGTAGAATTGACTTCAGGTATAATTTTCGACAAGGCGATTGACTTTACAGATTTCCAGTATGTATATGGACAGGGTGCAGGTGGTGTACGTCCTGCAAGTGTGGCTGATGCCCGTTCCACTTCGAGCTTGTGTTTCGGTGAGAAAATGGATGGAGCTTTGGTATGGTGCTACGACGGCCAACAGCATCCATATTCACCGGTTAAAGATCGCCTGGGATTTTATCAAACAGGTACTACCTGGAATACCACTGTTGCATTTTCAGGAGGTAATGAAAACGGTTCATTCCACTTATCAGTTGCTAATAATGATGCAAAAGCCATTACTCCGAATTCAAAATTCAATAAAAAGATTATTGACTATGGCATTGTTTATAAATTCGGAAAACTTACCCTCCAGTCAAATGGCAATTATTCTATTGAATATAACCAGAATCCTCCGGGAAGTACCCAGGGTCTTGGTATTGCCAATACTGTCTACACAACTGCAGTAAGCGATGACCTGAGATGGGTGAAAGACCTTTACAAAGATCCGGTGACCGGCAACGAGTACACGATAACAAATAGGTCCT
>JAPLEC010000268.1 GCA_026391515.1 Bacteroidia bacterium
GCCGCCGCCTGGGTTTTAACCAGCGGCGAAATAAAAAAAGAGACTACATAAATGTAATCTCTTTGTAGTGACCGCGTTAGGATTCAAACCTAAAACCTTCTGATCCGTAGTCAGATGCTCTATTCAGTTAAGCTACGGGACCATTTATACAGGCGGCAAAGATAATAATTTTTTTTATGACTGACTACCGCAAGGAGATTCCTCACTTCGTTCGGAATGACACTGCAATTACGAAGAACAAGAGTGGAGTGAAGGCGAAATGCCGTAGGCATTCCGCCTTCACTCCATTTCCCCATAAAAATGCACTGTCATTCCGAATGGATCCGCCGAAAGGCGGAGGAATGAGGAATCCCCCTACCAGTCCACAAATCACTTAGATAAAGATACACTGTCATTCCGAATGGATACGCCTAAAGGCGAAGGAATGAGGAATCTTCATCGTTTGTATCGTTTTTTTTCTCCCGAATATTAATTACTTTTAAATAGACAGAATTTGTCCAAAACTATGTTTATAAGTAATTGATAGTCATATAAAAAACGATAAAATATGAAAAAAACAGTAGGTATAACCGTTAAAGTCTTGCTGGGATTAATACTCTTTATTCTGATACTTATTTTTACTGTTCCCATTCTGTTCAAACAAAAAATCAAAACGAAAGTGGAACAGGTGGTCAATGAATCCGTAAATGCAAAAGTCACATTTGCCGATTACAAGCTAAGCCTGATAAGGAATTTTCCTAACCTCTCATTTTCACTTAAGGACGTTTCAGTAATTGGTGTAAATAAATTTGAAAATGATACACTTGCAGGATTCAAATCATTCTCACTCGTATTTAATCTGGCAAGCCTGCTCAAGGATTCAGGCTATGAAGTTAAATCAGTCATTCTCGACCGTGCAGTAGTTCATGCAATTGTACTGAAGGACGGAAGCGCCAACTGGGATATTGCAAAACCTGCAGCTGAAGCTGCACCAGTTGAGGAGAAAAAGGATACTACCAAATCTACTCTTAAAATCCAACTGAAACAATTCTCAATCCTGAACAGCTCCGTGTCATATGTCGATGAGAGTTCAGCAATGGCAGCCTGGCTGAATAACCTCAACTTCAACCTGAAAGGCGATATGACTGTGAGCCAGACAGATATGCAGATTGCTCTGAACATAGGCGAGGTGACTTTTCAGATGGATAATCTGAAGTATCTGAACAAAGCTTTGATTGATGCTAAGATCGACCTCCTGGCAGATCTTGATAAGATGAATTTTGCTTTCAGAGATAACTATTTTTCATTGAATGACCTTAAGCTGAATTTTACCGGAACGGTTGCCATGCCAGGTGATAACATTGAAACTGATCTTAAATTCGGAACAGATAAAACATCATTTAAAACACTGCTCTCGCTAGTTCCTGCAGTTTATATGAAAGATTTCAAGGACCTTACAACCAGTGGAGAATTTACCTTAAATGGCTCAGCAAAAGGTGTTTACAGTGCCGCTGACAGTACGCTTCCTGACATTTCAGTGGATCTCGCAGTCAATAACGGCTTAATAAGCTATCCGGCTTTGCCTGAAAAGATTAAGAATATAAATATTAAGCTGAATGCTTTTGTCGATGGTAAAGTGCTGGACAAAACAACTGCAAATGTCGATCTTTTCCATTTTGAACTTGCCGGTAATCCGTTCGACATGACAATGGCTCTGAAAACTCCGATCAGCGACCCTGATTTCAAAGGTTCTTTAATTGGTAAGATTGATCTTGCTGCATTATCGAAGGCTGTGCCGCTCGATAGCATAAGCCTTTCGGGAATTATTGACATGTCAGTCAAAATGGCCGGCCGCCTTTCAATGATCCAGAAAGAACAATATGAGAAATTCCAGGCTTCAGGTACGATGAGCATACAGAACATGGTTATTGCAATGATCGGTTATCCTGAAGTTAAAATCAATGGAGCCGGATTCGAATTTTCTCCTGCTTACGCTGCTCTTAATTATTCAAACCTTAATGTTGGTGGTAAAAGTGACTTTAATATTGCCGGACGATTTGAAAATTATCTACCATATATTCTTAAAAATGAGACAATTAAAGGTAACCTGACTCTCACTTCGAACCTGGTTGATGCTTCCGAAATACTTTCTAAGATAGCATCAGATACAACCGTTGCAACCGTCGAAGACACAACTGCTCTGGCAGCAATTCAGGTACCAAAAAACATTGACTTCGATTTTAATGCAAGTATAAAGAATTTCATCTACGACAAGATAAAAGCACAGAATGTCAAAGGGCATATTATTGTGCATGATGGTGTTGTAAGCTTTCGTGAAACAGGGATGAATATTCTTGGAGGTCTTATAACTTTAAATGCAGATTACGATACCCGCGATTCACTTAAACCTTTGATGAACGCGAACCTTAATATACAGAGCTTCGGGATCAAAGATGCATTCACTACATTCAATACAATACAAAAGCTTGCTCCGGCTGCGGAGGGTATTGACGGAAAAGTAAATGCACAGTTCTCGTTCCAGAGTCTTCTGGGGAACAATATGATGCCGATAATTCAGAGTATCAATGGCAGCGGTAAGCTCCAGTCTGAGGAAGTTACACTCCTGAAATGTGCTGCCTACGATAAAATGAAAGAAGTTCTGAAGCTGAGCGAAAAATACACCAATACTTTTAAGAATCTAAATATAAGTTTCAGCCTTAAAGCGGGGAGAGTTTATGTAAGTCCGTTCGATACGAAGGTTGGAAACATTAAAATGAACATCAGTGGCGACCAGGGACTTGATCAGACAATGAATTATTTAATTAAAACCGAAATTCCCAGGGCGGATCTTGGTAATTCACTTAACTCCCTGATTGATAATTTGTCAAATCAGGCTGCTGCATTTGGGATTAATTTTAAACCATCGGATGTTATTAAGGTTAACGTAAAGCTGACAGGAGTCTTCGGAAAACCCATAGTAATGCCTGTTTTCGGAAGTTCTACCGGCGAAAGTAAGGCAGGAGTTACGGAAACTGCTAAGCAATTAGTTGGCAATGCTGTAGATACCGGAAAAGAAAAGGCCAAGCAGGAGGCTGAAGCCCAGGGCGATAAACTTATTCAGGAAGCTGAAACAAGAGCTCAGCAAATAAAAGATGAAGCCGCCAGCGCTGCCGAGAAGGTTCGTAAGGAAGCAGACATACAAGCAAAAAAACTGGTAGATGAAGCATCCTCAAAAGGCGTTGTTGCAAAATTAGCTGCACAAAAAGCAGCAGATGCACTCAAAAAGGAAGCCGATAAGAAAGCTACACTGCTAACTACAGAG
>JAPLEC010000194.1 GCA_026391515.1 Bacteroidia bacterium
TTTTTCTTCTTTGAAATAGTACGTATTACGTTTTCATCAAGTCCTTTCGGGATTTTCTCCGTTTCAATGTCTGAATAGAAGCCGTATTTGTACTCTCCGGTAGTAACATCATTAATTATTTTATCCTGGTTTTTTTCCATATTTTTTTATCTCTACAGCCTTGTAATCCTCTGTAATAAACAACAGGAAATTATTTTTGTTAATTAGATTTAATCTAAATAAAAATACAAAAATATAAAATTCTCCTCAATGGTTAAAGAACATAGGCAGAAAAAAAACGGTGATGGTTTTAAGAAACATTAAAAAGGTGATTTAGCAACAATATAGGAACACGAAAATATTTATAAATTGGCGCCTAAAAATTACGGACCTCAAAACATGAAAAACTTCCTGATTTCATTTTTCAGCAAAAACAGCAAAAGACTGTTTATTTTATCACTGATTCTGCTGTCACCTTTTACTCTGCTTGCAGCTGGAGGGGAAGTTCCTTCAATAGGTCCCGTACGCGTCGAGTTTATAATATTCGGGTTGATTCTGCTTGGCGTAGCTCTACTGCATAAGCAAACTTTCTGGGTTGCTGTCATCGGTTTGACTATTTTGCTGACATTCAAATTCATTTTTGATCCGGGCTTTCATCTCGGGGAGCATATGTTTGGAACAACCCCCTTTGGTGAACAGCTTATGGATAAGGAGTTGCGGCAGGGCGAATGGGGAATAATCCTTAACCTTCTGGGATTATTGCTGGGCTTTGCTCTCTTATCAAAAATATTTGAAGAATCAGGTGTCCCTGGTGTGCTTCCAAAATATCTTCCAAATGACTGGAAGGGGGCATTTCTTTTGCTGGTGTTTGTTTTTGTACTTTCATCGTTCCTTGATAATATTGCTGCTGCTCTAATCGGGGGAACTATTGCACTTGTCGTCTTCAAAAATAAAGTTCATATTGGTTACATTGCCGCAATTGTTGCAGCCAGTAATGGTGGTGGCAGCGGCAGCGTAGTGGGAGACACGACAACCACAATGATGTGGATTGATGGTGTAAGCCCGTTAAATGTTTTTCATGGTTTTATTGCGGCTGGTGTTGCCCTGTTTTTCTTTGCGTGGTTTGCCTCTCGTCAACAGGATAAATACCAGAGAATCCAGACGGATGCTACAATAAATACAAAGGTCGATTGGATTAAAATTCTTATTGTCGTACTGATTCTTATTGGTGCAATTATTTCAAATTTCCTCTACGACATGCCTGCACTTGGGGTCTGGATTGCAATAGTAATAAGTATGTTATTACGTCCTGTGCCATGGAAAGAGATCCCAAGCGCAATTAAAGGTACTGTTTTCCTTCTTTGTCTTGTAATGTGTGCATCGTTGATGCCTGTAGAAGAATTGCCCAATGCCTCCTGGATGACAGCTTTTGCACTTGGATTCCTTTCTGCTGTATTTGATAATATACCTCTTACAAAACTGTGCCTCGAACAGGGACATTACGACTGGGGGATGCTTGCATATACAGTTGGTTTCGGAGGTTCAATGATATGGTTCGGTTCTTCCGCAGGTGTTGCAATTACAAACAAGTTTCCTGAAGCTCGTCATGTAGGAAGATGGCTAAAAAACGGGTGGCATATTGCGGTAGCGTATGTACTAGGTTTCTTTGTACTTTATCTTATTATGGGCTGGGAACCTGCTGACAATAACAAACATAAGATCATAAATTGCCCTGTTCCCGGTTGCCCTATGGCAGGACAGAATGAAGCAGGGAAAGACACTGTGAGTTATTTGCAAATTTTAAGAGAGTAAATTAATTATCTAAACCATCTATAAATGAGGCTGCCTCAATCCTAAATAGAGTCAGCCTCTTTTTTATGGTCTTATTTTGAGATTACTCAAGTTAATCGAAAAATCTTACCTTTATTGCCATCAAATTAAATATCATTATTATGAAAAAATTACTTATCATTTCAACATTATTAATATCAACAATTATGTACGCATCAGCTGATAATGTAAGAGATATCAAGGCAGGACTCAAACATGTAACTGTTTATCCTGACCGGGCACAACTGACCCACGAAACAACAGTTGATATTCCAGCCGGAAAATCTGTTCTGAAGCTTGGAGGACTTTCACCATATATCGATGCTCAGAGTATACAAGTGAAGGGATATGGTGATTTCATGATTCTTTCAGTTAACCACCAGAATAATTATCTCGAGAATCTGGAGGAGCTGCCCGAAATAAAGAGCATCAGGAACCAGATTGAAGATCTTCAGCTGAAGGTCGAAGATGAGAAAGCCGCAATAAGTATTCTGAAAGAAAAGGAGGCATTTCTTGTAGCTAACAGAGCCATCCTTGTTAAGGAAACAACTTTTTCAGTAGAGCAGTTAAAAAGCGTTATGGATCTGTATACCAGTAATATGGATCAGGTTACAATGTCGGTGCTGAAGAAAACCAGGCTTATTAAGGATTATGAAAAACAGATTGCTGCTTTTCAGCAGCAAATAAATGACAAAATAGGGAAACAAAAGCTGCCGTCAGGAGAAATATCAGTTTCTGTAAGCTCTGAAAAACCGGTTTCAGGTAAAATGACATTTGCTTATGTAGTATCTAATGCCGGATGGTATCCTTCTTACGATATCAGAGTTGATGATATTACCAAACCTGTAAATATCTTCTTTAAAGCTAATGTCTTTCAGAATACAGGTGTCGAATGGAAAGATGTAAAACTGAGCTTTTCAAATGCAACTCCGTGGGTTGCAGGTGATGTGCCAATACTCTATCCCTGGTTTATTGATTATTACACACCTTCTCCGATATACAGATCTAAAGCCGCAGGTGCAGCAAAAAGCCAGGTTCCGATGATGGAAACTGCAGCCGATGCCATGATGGCAAAAGAAGCTGAAGCAGCCTCGATAACTGTTGAAAAACAGGTTGGAGAAACGACAATTACTTTTGACATTGCAATCCCTTATTCTGTTGCATCCGACGGAAAAGTCCAGACTATTGAAATTCAACGTACAACATCTCCTGCTGAATATAAGTATGTTACTGTTCCGAAAATATCACCGTTGGCATATCTGACAGGCAGTATTACGGACTGGGAAAAGCAGAGCCTGATGAGTGGGGAAGCAACTCTCTACTTCGAAAATACTTTTGTTGGTAAATCATTCCTCAATGTAACCCAGCTGACTGATACACTTACTCTTTCTCTCGGGAATGATAACAGCATACTTGTCAAAAGGGAAAAACGCAAAGATTATACCAGCAAAAAAATCCTGGGCTCAAATAAAACAGAGACTTATTCATTCCTGATTACAATTAAAAACAATAAGGCTAATCTGATAAAGATCTCTTTGAATGATCAGATACCAATTTCCTCGAACAGCGGAATTACAGTAGATGCAACTGAGTTAACCGGGGGGAAACTTAATACACAAACCGGCGAGGTAAAATGGGATCTTGAAATTAAACCCCAGGAGACAAAACAGATAGTGCTTACTTATTCAGTTAAATATCCAAAAGATAAAACTATCATCCTGGAATAAAGACCTGAAGTGAAAATACTCGGGAACCTGGTATGGCTGTTATTTGGTGGCATTGTGATTGCCATTGAATACCTGGTTGGCAGCATTCTGTTAATAGTAACTGTTATCGGTATTCCGTTTGGAATTCAGACTTTAAAAATGGCATCTCTTGCTGTCTGGCCATTTGGCAGGGATACACGCGTTCATGCAAGAGCTTCAGGATGCCTTTATATTTTAATGAATGTATTATGGCTGATTTGCGGCGGATTGTGGATCGCAATCAGCCATATTCTTTTTGGTTTGCTGTTATGTATTACAATTATTGGTATCCCTTTTGGATTGCAGCATTTTAAGCTTACTGCAATTGCATTGAATCCATTCGGAAGGGATATTGTAAATGTATAAGGTAATTCAGGCGATGAGTTGAAAAAGTTGAAGGAGTTGAAGGGAGTTGAAGAAAATTTATCTGGGTCCTCTGATAACTCCCCGCTTCGACTTCCTGATGAACTCTATGATATAATCTCTGTCGGGTGATGGCTTAAACTCTTTTTCAACATATTCCAGAGCCTGGGAAAAGTTCATACCATTCTGATAGATGGCCCTGTAGATATTGTGAATCTCGTCGATTCTTTCTTTTCCAAATCCACGTCTGGTTAGTCCGACTATATTTAAACCCATATAAGAAAGCGGATCTCTGTCGGCTTTGATAAAGGGAGGAACATCTGATCTTACCAGTTTCATTCCACCTCCAATAATAACATGAGCACCGATATGGGTGAACTGGTGAACAAGTGTACCTCCGCTCAGAATAGCCCAGTCATCAATTTTAACTTCACCCGCAAGAGCGGTTAAATTACCAAGAATACAATTGTTTCCAACCAGACAGTCGTGACCTACATGAGAATAAGCCATCATAAGACAATCGTTTCCTACAATTGTCCTGCCAACAGCTGCAGTGCCACGGCTTATAGTAGCAGCTTCTCTTATGGTTGTATTATTACCAATTTCAGCAGTGCTCTCTTCTCCCTTGAATTTAAGATCCTGCGGGATACCTGACACAACTGCTGAGGGAAATATCCGACATTTATTTCCAATCCGGGCACCATCCATTATTGTTGCATTTGGGCCAACCCACGTATCATCACCAATAATAACATTCCCGGCTATATAAGCAAATGGCTCAACTGTCACATTTTCGCCTAACCTTGCATCAGGGTGAACAAAAGCTAAATTTGAGATCATTGTAACTTTATTTATTTTTAATAATCTGAGCAACCATCTCACCTTCAACTACAAGAGTGTTGCCGACATAAGCCTGTCCATACATTGCAACTATTCCTCTGCGCAAAGGTTCAATCAGTTCCATTTTAAGGATTATTGTATCACCCGGAACAACTTTGTGTTTGAACTTAAGCTTATCAATTTTAAGAAAATACGTTGAATATTTTTCCGGCTCATCGATATTATTTAAAACCAGTAATCCACCTGCCTGAGCCAGAGCTTCAACCAGTAAAACTCCGGGCATTATCGGTTCATCGGGAAAATGACCCTGAAAAAACGGTTCATTGTAGGTAACATTTTTAATTCCCACAACAGTATTTTCATCAAGCGATATGACTTTATCAACCAGCAAAAAAGGATATCTGTGTGGCAGTCGTTTTTTAATGTCCTCAAGAGTAAGCACCGGCGGTATCGAAGGATCATAAACCGGAATGTCTTTTTTTGAAAGCTCTTTCTTCATCTCCTGCCTCATCAGCTTTGCCAGCCTCGTGTTGGCGTAATGGCCTGGACGTGTGGCAACGACCTTCCCTTTGATGGGGTGTCCTACAAGTGCCAGGTCGCCCATAATATCGAGGAGCTTATGCCGCGCAGGTTCGTTGGGATATCTCAGTTCTATGTTATTAAGAATTCCTGCTGTGTGAGTGCTTATCCCGGGTCTATTCAAAAGTTTTGCAATGCGGTCTATTTCAGACTGTTCAACTTCCTTCTCCAAAATTACAATCGCATTATCAATTTCTCCGCCTTTTATAAGACCCATTTTATGAAGAGGTTCGAGCTCATGGAAAAAAACAAAAGTACGACTCTTACTTATTTCCTCTTCAAAATCATCAATTGAATCAAGTATGGCATATTGATTACCAAGAATCTTTGAGTTGTAATCAATCAGGACATTTATACTTAAATGATCATCCGGATAAACAATCAGGTCAATGCCATGTTCTTCATCTGAAAAGACAATTTTCTGTTTGACAGTAAAATAATTACGCTCTTCCTTAAGTTCGATGATGCCTGTTTCTTTAATAGCTTTGACAAATGCGAAGGAAGAGCCGCCCATAATAGGTGCTTCCGGTCCGTTGAGTTCAATAAATGCATTATCGATCATTAACCCATGAAGAGCTGCAAGAACATGTTCGATTGTAGCTACTGAAGCATTATTCTGAAAAAGAGTAGTACCTCTCGATGTATCAGCAACATTTTCAGCAAGAGCATCAATTATTGGTTTCCCCGGTAGATCCACCCTGCAGAATTTATATCCGTGATTAGCTGGTGCTGGTTTAAATGTAATCGTAACACTGATCCCCGTGTGCAATCCTTTCCCGTTAAGACTTATCTCCTTTGCCAGTGTTCTCTGTTTTTCACTCATCAGATAAAAATATTTGATTAGAATTTCAGGTACAAAAAAAATAAAAAAAAATCGAACAAACTAAAAATTTGCTCATTAACTACATTAATGCCAGCTGATTTCCTTTAGAATATATAAATCCCCTACTTCTTTTTCAGTGTCTCAACATCTTTTTCCAGATTATTTATTCTTGTGACAAACTCCGGTAATTTTCTGAAAATCACTGAAGATCTGAAAAAATCCCTGTGGTTAATAGCAGGAGTACCTAATAAAATTGAATTCGCTTCTTTAACATCTCCGGGGACACCTGATTGTGCTCCGATCTTTATTCCATCGGCTATTTTAAGATGACCTGAAATTCCGACCTGACCCCCGAACATACAATTTTTCCCTATTTTTGAAGAACCTGCAATACCGGTTTGTCCGGCCATCACGGTATTTTCACCAACCTCAACATTATGTCCTATCTGAATAAGATTATCGAGTTTAACACCTTTATGTATTATTGTGGAACCCATTGTAGCCCGGTCGATTGCAACATTAGCGCCAATTTCCACATGGTCCTCCAGAACAACGTTACCGAGCTGGGGAATCTTCATAAATTCAGTTTCCGATTGAGGTGCAAAACCGAATCCGTCACTGCCGATAACCGTTCCTGCATGAATAATACAACCTTCCCCAATAACACAATCATGATAAATTTTTACTCCGGAGTAGAGCGTACAGTTTTTGCCTACCCGGGTATTATCACCAATATAAGTATGCGGATAAATTGAACAATTATCTTCTACCAGGCAATTTTCACCGATGTAAGAATATGGTCCGATATAAACTTCTGCCCCTATTTTGGCTGTTGGTTCAATGACAGCCGTCGGATGAATTCCTTTTTTTCTTGGTCTTGCCTGATCGACAAGACGAAGAAGCGAGGCAAATGCCTCATAAGCATTCTCAACCCTGATCAGTGTCGCTGCCACTTTAGAGGATGGAACAAAGTTTTTATTTACCAGGACTACAGATGACCCGGTAGTATATATATAATGTTCGTATTTAGGATTGGCAAGAAATGAAAGAGCCCCTTTATGGCCTTCTTCTATTTTTGCAACACTGTTAACAACGGTATCAGGATTCCCTTCTATTTCACCTTTGAGAAATCCGGCAATTGTAGCGGCAGTAAATTCCATAATAAATAGTTTTAATTATCTGCATTCTTTTGGGTAACAAAGAAAATATTTTGTAATTCTCTCTGACAAAAACCTGTGATCAAACATGTCTGAGACGGTTGAAATATCAGCTGTCTTTCCTGATTTGAGCAGTATTTTGACTTCAGGAGCATCGGGGGTATATGTCAGATTTGAAATTGCATTTGTAAACACATAATAATCAGTCAATTCCTGATTAATTCCAAATAATTCTGTTGTCAGTGTCTTTAATTTGTTAACTCTCTCTTTTGGAAACGGATCGTTCTGCAACTCTATTGCGAGAAGATCTCTTTTCAGAAGTCTTGATGAGAGATCCGAAAGTATTTTATCGGAGTGATCGGCCCAGTATTTAGCTGAAACAAGAATATCGGAATCATCGAGCCTGGTAAAATTTGCGGCAATAAGACCCGGTGTGAATTTACCTTCTTTGAACAGATCGTCGGGGTCAAGCTTGTTATAAAGAAAGAACCGGAGAGCAGGTGTGGCCCAAAGGTCACAACCTTCGCCTGCAAGCTCTTTTGCACGTTTAAGGATTTTTACCAGCAGGCTTTCTGACGAAATCACTGTTTTATGCATATATACCTGCCAGTACATCAGCCGCCTCGCTATAATGAATTTTTCAAGCGAATAAATACCTTTTTCATCTATCACGAGACTGTCGTCAACAACATTAAGCATCCTGATTATCCGGTCCGATCCAACTGAACCTTCAATAACACCAGTAAAAAAGCAGTCTCTTCTAAGGTAATCTAAACGGTCCATATCCATCTGACCTGCAATAAGTTCGTGAAGGAACTTCCTGGGATATTCCCCTTTAAAAATTTCAATTGCCAGATCAAGTTTGTTATTAAATTGCTCGTTCAGCTTCCTCATGAGAAGAAGCGAAAGGTCTTCATGTGATATCCCTGTTATTATAGAATTTTCGAGAGCGTGAGAAAAAGGGCCATGGCCTGCATCATGAAGAAGTATGGCACAAAAAACTGCTTCTTCTTCTGGGGGAGATATTTCCACACCTTTGGTTCTTAGAGTCCGAAGGGCCATATCCATCAGGTGCATAGCGCCAAGGCAATGCTGGAACCTGCTGTGATTCGCACCCGGGTAAACAAAACTAGTAAGACCAAGTTGTTTAATGTTCCTCAGCCTTTGAAACCATGGATGCTCAATCAGGTCGAAAATGAAATCTCCCGGGATGCTTATGAATCCATAGACCGGATCATTAATTATCTTTCTCTTATTTGTTTTGTGATCCACCTCTGACAATCTTAGTTTACAAAATTAGGAATTTGTTGCTTATCTGGTTGACACAATTCAAACCTTTGTGTTACTTTGTGTGAACTTAATGTTCTTTTGTGGTAAAAAAGTTAATCACAAAAGGATACAAAATTCATAACTGATGGGTACAAAGGGGAAATATATTTCAAACTAATATTATTCTCTTTTAACAATTTTTAATGCAACATTTGTAATAATAATCGTCTTTTAAGGGTCTAACTAAAAGAAAAACCTCTCATCAATGATACTTCTCCATGAAAATTGAAATTCAGGGACTTAATAAAATATATCCAAACGGAAATCAGGCCTTAAAAGATATAAACCTTGAATTCGGAACAGGTATGTTTGGCCTTCTCGGACCAAACGGAGCAGGCAAATCAAGCCTGATGAGAATAATTGTCACATTAATGAAACCTACTTCCGGCGTGGTGCTTGTCGATGGAAAAGATATACAAAAGATGAGAAAAAAGCTTCGGAGCATGCTTGGATACTTGCCTCAGGATTTCCGGTTTTTTACTTCACTTAAAACTTGGGAATTTCTTGATTATTCAGGATCGCTTGCCGGTATGAAAAACAGAAAAGAAAGACTTGCTGAAGTTGACAGGCTGCTCGATCAGGTAGGGCTTCTGGAAGCACGCGACCGTCAGGCTAACAAGTTGTCAGGCGGAATGAAAAGACGGTTAGGCATTGCACAGGCACTTATCGGGAATCCACGCATTATTGTTGTTGACGAACCCACTACAGGACTTGATCCTGATGAAAGGATAAGGTTCAGAAACATCCTTTCCCAGCTGAGTCAGCATGATGTTACTATTATTCTTTCCACACATATTGTAGGTGATATATCATCCACATGCCAGGGAATGGCATTGCTTAATAAGGGGGAGCTTGTCTTTTCCGGTTCACCCGAGAATCTTGTTAAACATGCTGAGGGTCATGTCTTTAAGCTTAATCTCACTCCTTATGAATATGAAATGATTAAGGAAAAATATAATATAATCTCTACAATTCCGGTCGACAATGGTTGGGAAGTACAGGTTGTTTCAGATGATATTCCTGAATTTAATTCAACCCCTATTTCTCCGAATATTGAGCATGCTTATGTTTACTATATGGAACAAAAGATGCACGCCGATATTATTGAATGAGAACTATTTGAAAGCTTATGGCACTTCTTCATAATATAAGAACAGTCGCAAAGTATGAAGCAACGACCCTGAGGAGAAGCTGGTTTTTCAGGTTGTTTTCAATTGGTGCCATTTTTATACTGACATTAATGAATATCGGTATGTTTTCGCCTGTGGGTGGGGAAGTATGGGGATTAGTATCCATTTCTTCATCAGTTCCATATTATAATCTGTACATTCTTAATATTGGCCAGGCAATAGTTGTGATATTTCTTGCAGCCGACTTTCTGAAGAGAGACAAGAAAGTAGATACAAACGAAGTTTTGTACACAAGGTCGATGTCTAATTTTGAATATGTCATTGGAAAAACCTGGGGGATACTCAGACTTTTCCTGGGGCTCGATATCATTATTTTGTGCGTAGGTTTGCTAATGAACATCATTTCAAAAGTGATGTATATCGATCTGATGTCGTACCTGGCATACCTTCTTATTATATGTGTACCTACAATTCTGTTCAGCCTCGGACTTGCATTCATGCTCATGTCGCTAATCCGGAATCAGGCAATCACTTTTCTCCTACTTCTCGGAATTGCAGCCCTTGATATGTTCTGGCTCTGGTACCGGCTCGGATCAATCTTTGATTATATGTCATTCGGACTTCCAATCTACAAATCGGGAGTCATAGGATTTGACAACTTAAACTTTATTATAAACCAGCGCCTCCTGTATTTCTTTCTTGGTCTCGTTTTCGTACTTGTTACCGTACTGTTATTCAAGCGTTTACCACAATCAAAGGTACATACCACCCTGTCTGTTATTCTGATATTTATTTCACTTGCAGGAACTTCGATCTGTGCATTCAATACATATTCCATATATAAAAACAGGATTGACGAAAAAAATCTTGTAATAGAAACTAACAGGCAGTTTGAAAACAAGAATTTTGTAAGCCTTACTGATGCTGCGATTGATTTTTCTCATAAAGGAAGTTTTTTTGAAGCAACAGCCGATCTGAAATTTGTAAACAAGAATAAAGAGAGTCTTGACAGGTATTTGTTTTCGCTGAATTCAGGTCTTAATGTGAACCGTGTTATTTCAGGAAGTAAAGATCTTACATTTTCAAAAACCAATCATATTGTCGAAATAGATCCCGGGAAATCACTTCTTCCAGGTGAACGTGACAGTATAAAAATTTCATATTCGGGAAGCATTAATGAATCATTCTGTTATCCAAATTATACCGACAATCTTAAAGAGAATCCTTACAGAATACAGATTCTTAAGATTAATAAAAGACAGGCTTTTCTTACAGACAATTACGTTTTACTGACTCCTGAGACACATTGGTATCCTGTCGCTGGCCTGAATTATTATCCTTCTAATCCGGCCAGGATAAAAGTCGATTTTACTGCTTATAAGCTACGGGTTAAGACAAAGAACGGATTGACAGCTGTGTCGCAGGGTATAACGAAGAATGAGAACGGATATTTTCTTTTCAGCCCGGAATCCCCACTTACCGGTCTTACGATTGCCATTGGTGATTACAAATCAGACACCCTGAAGGTCGATTCAATAAGATACATCAATTATTATTTCACCGGACACGACTATTATAAAAAGGATCTCGCTGAAATAAAAGATACGTTAAAGCTTCTTGTATCATCTAAAATGAGAGATCTGGAAACAAATTTTTCCACCAGATATCCATTTAAGACATTGAGCTTTCTGGAAGTACCCATACAGTTTTATTCATATCCGAGAATGTGCACTCAGACGAGAGCTGAACTTCAGCCATCAATGGTGCTTTTACCTGAAAAATTAGCAACACTTTATAATGCTAATTTTTACAAACGTTTTGCCAGGCAGAAAAAAAGGAATGCCAGAAATAATCAGGTCATCACTGATAAAGAGCTGCAGGTCAGACTATTTAATGATTTTGTCAATCGTACTTTTATAAATGGAGAAAACACAAATTACGTTAATGGAGTCGTATGGAATGAACCGTTACGCTACCGCCTCGGACCAAGCTTTTATTTCTTCAAGAATAGTTTTTACTCAACAGAGTACCCGGTTATAAATGCAGTATTTGAATCTCATCTTCAGAAATTAAATTCATCTGAAAATGAAATGAACAATTATATGACCGGCTTACTTTCAGAAAATGACAGAGCAAACCTGATCCTGAAAGACGCAAGCTTCAGGGAAATGCTTTCTAAAAATCCGGGGAGTGATACTGTCAGAGCTATAATCACAATAAAAGGGGACTATCTGTTTAATCTGATGAGATCGAAGGCAGGCATCGGCGAATTTAAGGAATGGTTTCAGAAATATATTGATGACCATAAGTTTCAAAGTGTAGATATAACCACTTTGAATGCTGATATGAAAAAGAAATTCGGATTTGAGTTTTATCCATATTTGTATGATTGGTTCAATAAAAAAGAACAACCCGGTTTTCTTTTTACTGATTTACTGGCCCAGGAAATTGTAGCAGGTGACAGGACCAGGTATATGGTTACTTTCACCGCTTCCAATCCCGAGAAAGTAGCAGGAATATTTAATATCTCCTTCCGTACAGGTGGATCAGGCAGCGGAGGACAGGGTGGACTTGTGGGTGTACCGGCTGGTGGAAACTATTCTATATCAATGCAGGGACGGGGGATGGAAGCTTCAGATATTTCCAAAATTATAGTGCTGGATCCAGGGCAAGCAAAAAAGATCAGAACTATTCTCGATGCTCAGCCAAGAGAATTGCTTGTAAATACTCTTTTTGCCAAAAACATACCCTGTGAAATAAAATTCCCAATAGATGAAATTAAAAAACTTAGAAATAAAACAACAGAGTTCAAGGAGGAAGAGATAACCGTCTCAATTCCGCTGATAACCCTACCCGGGGAAATAATAGTCGATAATGAAGATCCGGGATTTGATGCCGGGAAACTTGAATCAGTAAGTCCTCTTAAAAAGATACTCGGCATTTCCAATAAGCGAAACAACAATTACGGAGAGATCTATTTTTACTGGGCTCCGGAACGCTGGACTCCTGTTGTACAATCAACTTATTATGGGAAGTATGTTCTCTCTTCCGTTTATGCACGCAGCGGAAAAGGAGACAGATCTGTCACATGGACAACAAAATTAACTGATCCAGGCCTTTATGATATATATTGTTATATAGGGAAAGCTGGTGATGCAACGAAGGCTCAAAGCGGATCCGGTCAGCAACCTCCGGGCGAACAGAGAAGCGATAACAACTATAAGGATATGCATTACAAGATATATTATGATGAAGGTGTAGAAGAGATTACTGTTGATTTTGGAAATGCTGAACCGGGCTGGAATAATCTTGGCCGGTACTATATCTCTCACGACAGTGCAAAGGTTGAAATGACAAATAAATCGGCAGGAAGAATCGTACTTGCGGATGCCATAAAATGGGTCAAAGCGGATTAGTAAAAAAGATAAAAGACAAAAGATAAAAGAAACAAGATAATATGAAAGATCTATTCAGAAAAACCAAATTACTGTTTTTAACATTGATATTATTGTTAATCAGTAATTTGCAAGGAATATCCCAGAAAGGACTGACACTTGACGAGGCGTTGAAAATAGCTGAAGCCAATAGTCCGACAATGAAAAAAACGATGCTAAGTCTGGTTCGAAGCCAGGAGAATCTGAATGCCCAGAAAGCTGCGCTTAAATCACAGTTTTCATTGAAACTCTCTCCTTTCAGTTATACTCATCAGAATGAGTTCAATGACTATTTTTCCAATTACAACCTTCTTGAATCTAAAGAAAGCGGCGGCTTATTTACAATCATGCAGCCAATAATCTGGACTGATGCAACCTTATCATTAAATAATGATTTCGGCTACACTGATTCTTACAGCCGGAATGACAGAGACACGAGCAGTTATAAAGGATTCAGCAATAAACTGACAATCAGCCTTAATCAGCCTATTTTCACTTACAACAGGACCAAACTTCAGCTTAAAGAACTTCAACTGAATCTGGAAAATACACAGCTGAATTATGCAACTCAACTGCTTTCACTTGAAAGAAGTGTTGCACAGTCATTTTATAATGTTTACCAGAAGCAGCAAAGCCTTGAAATAGCCAGGCAAGCCTTCGAAAACATGCAAAAAAGTTATGAAGTATCAAAAAATAAGGTTGATGCAGGCCTCTCCGCCCGAGAAGAGATTTTCCAGGCTGAGCTTAACCTGGCATCGGCAAAGTCTGATTATGAAAATGCCCAGGTACTATTTGAAAATGCAAAAGATGAATTTAAGCTCCTGATCGGATTAAGTCTTTATGATGACGTTATCGTTCTCGCTAATATTGCAGTTGATACCGTTACTGTTGATCCTGCATTTGCTATAGATCAGGGACTTGCAAACAGAATGGAGCTGAGACAAAGAAAGATTGATATTGAAACGTCTCAATTCGATCTCATTCAGACTAAAGCACTGAATGAATTTAAGGGGAGTATAGAGCTTTCAGTGGGACTCTTTGGAGATAATGAAAAATTCAAAGACATATATGCAAATACTACAGACAATGAAAGAGTCTCTCTCACTCTTGACATTCCACTCTGGGACTGGGGAGAAAGGAAGTCAAGGATCAAGGCATCAGAGGCAATAATAGAAACCTCAAAGATCTCGCTTGAGGAGGAACAGAATGATATTATTATTAACATAAGAAAAGTATACAGAAACCTTCTTAACCTACAGAATCAGATCGGAATAGCTCGTCAGAATGTCACAAATGCACAGCTAACTTATGATCTGAATCTTGAAAGATATAAAAATGGAGATCTATTGAACCTTAAAATCCAGACACTTTACGATTTTGAGAAAAAGGCACCAGTTTCACCAGTCATGTCAATGAAAAAATAAAATATTAATCATATCAATATGAAGAAAAGTATAATCTTATTTGCTGCTGTGATCGCTGCACTTACCGGGTGCAGGAATCAGGATCAGAACCTTACTGCCGATGTTGAAATACCTGTTTCGGTCGAAGAGCTCAAACTTAAGCCAATTGAAGAATTCGTTAACACAACAGGAAATGCTTTCCCGAAAGGAGAAATAGAGCTTAAATCGAAAATTTCTGCTTCATATTTTCTCGAAAAAAATCCTCAGACAGGCAGGTTATGGCAGCTGGGCGACAAAATTAAAGCAGGGGCACTGATTGCCAGGCTTGAGGATGAGGAATATGTCAATTCCGTTAAGATGGAAACAAATAAGCTGAATCTCGAGCTTATGGAAAGCGAGCTCAGAAAACAGGAATCTCTTTACGAAAAGGGTGGAGTAACGTTAAGAGAACTAAAAACTGCCAGCATCAACTATGAAAATGCAAAAACAGCTGTTGTAACTTCAAAACTTCAGCTTGAAAAGACAAAAATAATTGCACCAATAGATGGCGTTATTGTTGATCTGCCTTATCATACACAAGGAACACAAATTGAAACCGGCCTTACCATTGTCAAAATAATGGATTACAAGACAATGTATATGGATGTACAGCTGCCTGAAAAATATATCTCTGTGATAAAACCAGGACAGATAGTCAAGCTCACAAATTATACAATTCCCGATGATACAATAATCGGTAATGTGACTCAGTTGTCGCCTGCTATTAATGCCGATACCAGGACTTTCAAAGGCACTGTTTCCATTGATAATCAGGATTATCTTCTGCGCCCCGGGATGCTCGTCAAAGCGGATATTATAACAAACCACAAAGACACGGTAATTGTAATTCCTAAGAACATTGTCCTTTCGCGCCAAAAAGGGAAAACAGTTTTTATTGTTGACCGTGGTGTTGCTGCAGAAAGGATTATTGAAATCGGACTTGAAAATGTTACTGATGTTGAAGTGGTAAGAGGCCTTGCAAAAAATGAACGTGTTGTTATAAGCGGTTTTGAAACCCTCGGCAACAAATCAAAGGTGAAAATCATTAAGTAACTGACATGAACAGGATTGCTCAATTTGCTGTAAGATATCCTGTAACAGTACTTATGCTGGTGCTGGGTATTATCCTTCTTGGGTTTATCTCTTTTGGTAAGCTTGGGACTGATCTGTTTCCTGATCTCAATAACCCGAAGATTTATATCGAGCTTAATGCGGGTGAGAAACCTCCCGAAGAGATTGAAAAAAATTATGTCGATCAGATCGAATCTCTTGCGACGCGCCAGAGCGATGTCGTCCAGGTATCGTCAGTTTCAAAGGTCGGTACTGCAACAATAACAGTTGAGTATAACTGGAACAAGGATATGGATGAAGCATTCCTCGACCTGCAGAAGGAACTGAATGCATTTAGTCAGAACTCTGACCTTCAGAATTTTACTATTTCACAGTATGATCCTAATGCTTCGCCGGTCATGATCGTCGGACTGAAAAATGATCGTATCAC
>JAPLEC010000192.1 GCA_026391515.1 Bacteroidia bacterium
AATGGCTATAATCAATTTGGACACAGCAAAATCTTATAAAATTAAGGATGCAGACTATGGATCCTTTATAGGTTATAAAGTCACACCAGGAGCAGCAGCCGGATCAACACCCGGATCTGAAGTCACAACACCGGCTTTTGTCGCTGTTGCAGCAAATGATGCTCCGGTAGCTGTAACGTCAAATATAACAGGATCGCTTAATGTAAACGGAGTTCTTACAGGCCATTACACATATTCCGATTATGAAGGAGATCTTGAATCCGGATCAGTATTTGAATGGGATACTGCATCTACCTCAGGAGGTACTTATGCCCCAATAAGTGAAACTTCGATAAGCCATCAGATTACAATGGATGAACAGGGAGTGTACTTTAAATTCAGTGTAACGCCTAAAGCTGCAACCGGAACGACAACCGGGTTGAAAGATACAAGTACCTATATCGGTCCTGCTAATTCAAAACCAAAAGCTTCGGGGGTTCATATAGCAGGTACACCTTCCGTTGGTTCAACGTTAAAAGGCAGATACACTTATAGCGATGTGAATTCAGATGCCCAGGGAACTTCATTATATCAATGGTATAAGGATGGGAATCCTATATCCGGAGCTATTGATACAGTATATACACTGACGATATTTGATGTCGATAAAACGATAACTTTTAAAGTTTAGAAAAACAGGGTATAGGGAATGCCAACAGACAATTCAAAATTACTAACCCGGACTATCTTAATTATGAAATTATTTTTGCTGTGATCCCTAAAAACAACAGATCGACACCTCAGGTCGGAGATACTGCATTCAGCGAAACACTTGCAATTTTTGATATGTCGAGGTATAGTTTCAGTGTTGCCGATTCAGCACAGCTGCTTAAGGCAAAACCAGCGGGAGGTACTTTTTCAGGGACAGCAGTTACAAATGGTTACTTTTATCCCGCCACAGCAGGTTCAGATAACAGCCCATACACGATTAATTATCTAAAAACTCTTTCAACAACAACGACATGTGTTCAGCATGCTTCAAAACAATTTACCGTCAGTCCGATAACTGTTATGTTCGAAGGGATTAATAATGTTTATTGCGATAATCATAAAGCCGATACTGTATATGTACTGAATGTTTCTAATCCTTCTTACTATAATTGGTTTTACATTTCCGATCCAAATGCTAATCTGACGATGTTACCTGGTGATACTTCAGCAGTTTTTTATCCGGATCTGATGAAGTCAGGTAATAATTATGATTTCCTGTACTACGAATTCTACGATGGTACAACCTGGATTTGGATCTACCAGTATCTGGTAATCGATCATATTGGAAATGTGTCAATTCTCAACCTTAAGCCGGACACATTATTATGTAAAAACATAGTTCCTTTTGTTTTATATGGATCACCACCGGAAGGTGTTTTTGGAGGTCCCGTAATAGGCGGAAAACTTGATCCGTCTGGTGTTACACATTTCGGTGATACGACAGTTACGTACTCATACACCAGCTCTTTAGGCTGTGTTCAGTCAGCTATTGTTCCTGTTACTATTCGTCCGGTTCCGGACATAACATTTGCCCCGACTGATTATTGTATTCTTGACAGTTCAGATTCAACAAGAATGGACAATACAACTAATTCGCTCGATCCTGTTAAATCATGGCTCTGGGAGTTTTCTGAGTCAGGAGTCACCAGTTTCAGCTCAAGATTTGAGCCCGCATATCTTTATAAAACAGGAGGTGATCACAGAATATACCTTACAGCCACTACTGTAAATGATTGTGCTACAAAGAAGGATGAAACATTCGATTTCGGTCTCAAACCTGTTGCAGATTTCACCTGGAAAAATGAATGCTGGCATCCAAACGACTCAATATTATTCTTCGATGCCACAACCTCAACTTCACTGATTCAGTCTAGAACATGGAATTTCTTCGATGGCGATTCACTGCATACAGTAAAGAATCCGAAGTACCCGCAAAAATCCACAGGATATCTTCCGGTTGAATACATTGTCAATACAGGTTATGCAGGTTGCAATGATACGATATTCAGAAAAGTTTATATCAGACCGACTATTTCTCTTGCTACTGATTATTCTGAAAACTTTGAAACAGGAAAGGGAGGATGGGTTAAAGATTATGTATCATTAAATTCCTGGGCATTCGGAACACCAAACCGCACCTATATAAATAGTGCTGCCTCAGGTGACAGTGCATGGTTTACAAGATATGACATCTCAAATCAGAAAGTTGAATCATCTTCTATTATATCACCATGTTTTGATTTTACCACGGTCGAACGCCCAATGATCAGAATGAGTCTGTGGAAAAGATTCGACAACAATAGGGATGGTGCAGCACTTCAATATAAAATAGGTGATACAGGCAACTGGGAATATGTCGGAACACTTGAAGATGGTATAAACTGGTATAATTCAGCACTTATTAAAGGCCGTCCTGGAGGAGACCAGGTAGGATGGACATCAAAAGGTACGGCTGAAACGGGTTGGTCAGATGCACGTCATAAGCTTGATGTCCTTAAAGGGAAAAGCGATGTTAAGTTCAGGATTGCGTACGGATCGGATGGTACATCGCTGAATAATGACGGAATGGCTTTTGACTCCATCTGGATCGGCGAAAGAACCAGATATGTTCTGCTTGAACATTTCACAAATACATCAAATCTGAAGTGCAGCCAGGCAACAGAACTGGTAAACACCATTGCAGAAGAGAATCCTAATGATGTCATTAATATTCAATATCATACAAATTTCCCGGGTTCCGATCCTTATTATAGCGATAATCCCGGTGATGCAAGTGCAAGGATCCTCTTTTACGGATTGACAAGAGCTCCATATTCATTTATTGACGGGGGAAACGATGCTGTAAATTATGCAACCCTTTATGATTATTACCTTTCTTATATCGACAGCACCAATGTAATCAGAAGGAGTCTGATAAATCCTCTCTTTGATATTACACTTAATCCGGATGCAACAGAAGGTATTCTGACGATAAACGGACAAATCAAGGCACTTAAGGATATAAATGCCGAAAACCTGACACTCTATCTTGCTGTTACAGAAAAAGTTAATAATGATCATACAGGCGCTAACGGTGAAACCGAATTTTATAATGTTTTCAGAAAATTTATTCCTGATGCCGGTGGCATAAACCTGAAAAAAACCTGGGCAAAAGATGAAACTATCCCAATTGCAGATCAGTCATGGATAATTGAGAATATCAACGATATGGCTGATATTGAGGTAATTGCATTTATTCAGAACAATATCACAAAAATGGTTTACCAGGCAGTTTCAGAAATAAAACCCGATGTTGTTGTGGGTATCGAAAAACAATTGGCATGGAAAGGACAAGATTTTAGACTGTATCCTAATCCTGCTGTTAATAAATTAACAATTGCCTTCAAACAGCCTCTTACTCAGGAAACTGATATAAGGATCTTTGATATGCAGGGTATTGAAGTGTCATCTTTTAAAGCAGGATCTGACCAGACTGAGTTCACTGTTAATAATTTAAACCTTCATCCGGGATTATATCTTGTGCGAATCTCTGCGGATGGAATTGATCTGGGCTTTAAAAAGCTTGTAGTATTGGGGAAATAATAAGAATTTTCTTTATCGTCATCGGTTTTAACCGACAATATAAAAAGATCTATTTTCTAATTGCCGTCGACTTTTAGTCGACGGTTAAAAGATCTATCTAATAATTAGGACTTTAGTCCAATGGATTTGTTGGGCTAAAGCCCACAGCCAGCAGGGAGGCTTTTGAGACCGTTGGGTGAAGCCAACGGTAATTAGTAATAGTAATAAATAAGTATTAAAGTAAAATAAAAAATTGCCGTCGGTTTTAACCGACGGCATGCGATCTATCTAATAATTAGGACTTTAGTCCAATGGATTTGTTGGGCTAAAGCCCACAGCCAGCAGGGAGGCCTTTGAGACCGTTGGCTGAAGCCAACGGTAATATTTAATTCTGTAAATAAATCTTCATTCCTCAGACTCTTTTTCAAGATTGTCATTCTGTCCCAGCAACTTTTTGATTTCTTCTTCCAAAGACATTTTCCTGTGATGCTCCTCTTGTCCCCGAATATATTTTCTTATATTTTCCAGCTCATACTCACCAACGGAAATGCTCCAGAAATCATCCTGCCATTCAAACCGGAGTCTTGTAAGTTTATTCTTATTGATCCAGTGCGAGCTCTCACCTTTAATCAGCTTCATCAGATCAGAAATATTCTGACTTCCTCCTAATGAAATCAAAGCATGCAAATGCTGAACATGACCATTAATAACATCAATAAATATTCCTTTTGATTTAGCGTAATTAAGAATATGATGTATGACATCGTTTCTTATTCTGTCTGTGAGAAAAGGAACCCTGTTCTTAGTGGTCCAGACAGAGTGGACCCAAATCCTGATGTAAGACATACATAAATAATTTTTAGCGAGAACTCGTAAAAATACATATTTTTTCTTTTTCTTACAATTCCAGATTTATATCTAAATTTGCCTCCTGTCTTTTATTATGAACAAGGCTGTCCTATTTGTGTTTATTATAATAAAATGCATAGGATTATATGAAGAATAAGAAAATTCTATTAATGATTCTTGACGGCTGGGGCATTGGCGATGGTACAAAATCAGATGTGATAAGCAGTGTCCCCACACCTAATCTTGATTATTTAAAGAAGAACTATCCAAATTCAAGACTTTTTGCCTGTGGTGAAGATGTCGGTTTACCCGAAGGTCAGATGGGAAATTCGGAAGTGGGTCACCTGAACATCGGGGCAGGAAGAATAATTTACCAGGATCTGGTTAAAATAAATATGGAATGTAAGACCGGAGAGATAAAAAAGAACAAAGTTTTGACAGACGCATTCTCCTATGCCCGCGATAATAATAAACAGGTTCATTTTTTCGGATTAATGTCCGATGGAGGAGTGCATTCCCTTGATAAACATCTTTATTATCTGTGCGACATGACCATGGATTATGGTCTTAAGAAAGTCTTTATACATGGTTTTGGCGATGGTCGCGATACCGATCCACGCAGCGGGAAAGGATATATGAAAAACCTTCTCGAACATCTCAGGAAATCGAATGGAAAAGTTGCATCATTCATCGGACGCTATTATGCCATGGACCGTGATAAAAGGTGGGAGAGAATCAAAGAGGGTTATGACCTGATAGTCAATGGCATAGGCACACCCACAACTGATATCCTAAATGCAATGCAGAAGTCGTACGACTCAGGGGTTACCGATGAATTTATGAAACCGATTGTTGTAGTCGATGAGTCGGGAAACCCTGTAGGAAAATTAAAGGAAGGAGATGTAATTGTTTTTTTCAATTTCAGGAACGACAGGGCAAAAGAGCTTACTATCGCTCTTACTCAAAAAGATATGCCTGAAAACGGGATGAAGACAATTCCGTTATACTATTGCACAATGACACCCTACGATGCTACATTTAAAGGCCTTCACGTTATTTATCCGAAAGAAAACGCAGGTAATACCATCGGTGAAGTGTTGGCGGCAGCCGGGAAAAAACAACTCAGGATAGCCGAGACTGAAAAATATGCACATGTCACATTCTTCTTTTCAGGCGGGAGGGAAGAAACATTTGCGAATGAAGACAGAATGCTCATACCTTCTCCTAAAGTTGCCACATACGACCTTCAGCCTGAGATGAGCGCATATCTTGTTAAAGATGATGTTATTAAATTAATTGAAACAGGAAAGTATGATTTTATCTGCCTCAATTTTGCAAATGGCGATATGGTCGGACATACCGGGGTTTATAAAGCAATAATGAAAGCAGTGGCAACAGTAGATGAGTGTGTCGGTGCAGTTGTAAAGGCTGCCAGAAAAGAGAGTTATGATGTTCTGATAATTTCAGACCATGGTAATGCCGATTATGCAATCAATGAAGATGGCACTCCTAATACTGCTCACTCACTTAATCCTGTTCCATGCATATTAGTAAGCGATGATTATAAGTCAATTAAGGAAGGGATTCTTGCAGATGTGGCCCCGACTATACTGACAATAATGGGTATTCCGATCCCGAAGGAGATGACAGGGAAGGTGTTGGTGTTATAAGAGGCCAAACATGCTCCGCATCAACGACATAATCTTCAGTTTTGATATCCTTGAAAAGAAATTCAAATGCGATCTGCCAGCTTGTAAGGGAAATTGCTGCCGGTATGGAGATTCCGGAGCACCCATATCAAAAGAAGAAGTTCATATTCTGGATAAAATATGGCCGGTTGTGAAAGCATATCTGAGGCCTGAAGGCATTAAGGCAATTGAAGAACGGGGTATAAGCGTAATTGATTTTGAAAACGACAATGTTACCCCATTGATTGACAATGCGGAATGTGCCTATACTGTTCTTGAAGGTAATATCTTAAGGTGCGGGATTGAAAAAGCCTGGGCAGACAGGAAGATCTCTTTTCAGAAACCTGTTTCATGCCATCTTTTCCCTGTCAGGATTAAACTTTTTTCAGATTTTAAAGCGGTGAATTATGAAGAACTGGCTATCTGTTCTGGTGCATGCAAAAAAGGATCAAGGGAGGGGATTTATGTATATGAGTTTCTTAAAGAACCATTGATCAGGGCTTTTGGTGAAAAGATTTACAAAGAGCTTTGCATAGCTGCGGAAGAATTAAGAAAGAAAGAATGACCGCTACGGGTTACACAAAATTCGTGGTTACATTTTTAATGATTACAGGAAATCAATAATAATTTTGATAGAGATTCCTCGTCCGCCAGCCGGCGGACTCGGAATGTCATTCCGAATGGAGTCCCGCAATGCGGGACGTAATGAGGAATCTTTAATTTATTAAGCAGGTTATTTAATAAAAGATTGATTTTTTAATTTTCCATATTATTCATGATTACAGATATTCATAAAATATTGTACTTGATCCGGAGATCTTCTAAATTTATTTAGAAATTTTCATTGGTTTTTAGATATACTTTTAGGTACATTTTCTAATTATTAAATTACATTCTGAAAAACCTTCTAAAACCTGATTATTATTGATTTATAAAAAAAAAAATCTCAAATTGTTTGTTTTTATAAAAAAACAGGTATCTTTGACTGGATAACTTAAAACCTAAAACTAATTCGTATGAAGAAACTATTTCTGTTGATTGTTTTGTTTGTGCTAGGTGTGTCCGCACTTCTCGCTCAAACAATAGTCATTACAGGTACGGTTACCTCTGCAGTTGCAGAGGAGGGTGCTATACCCGGGGTAACAGTCCAGGTTAAGGGTACTACAATTGGTACTACGACTGATATTAACGGGAAGTATACTCTTACTGTACCGCAGAATGCAACTACTCTAGTTTTCTCCTATATCGGGATGAAAAAACAAGAAGTCGCGATTGCCGGACGAACGGTAATTAATGGCATAATGGAGTCTGATATCCTTGGTCTGGAAGAGGTTGTAGTAACAGCCCTGGGTATTTCAAGAGAGAAAAAAGCTCTTGGTTATTCAGTCCAGGATCTTGGCGGTGACAAAATTGAAAAGACAAAAGTATCAAACATTGTTAATGCCTTCCAGGGGAAATTAGCTGGTGTCCAGATCAGCAATTCCGACGGTGGAGTTGCTTCAGGTGTCAGGATACTAATCAGGGGCGTGAACTCACTCGCTGCCAGTGGTAACAACCAGCCGCTTTTTATTGTTGATGGTGTACCTATCAGCAACGCTACGACAGATGCCGGTGCATATGGTGGAAGGGACTACGGTAACGCTGCCAGTGATATTAACCCTTCGGATGTTGAGAATATCAGTGTTTTGAAAGGTGCCAGCGCAGCCGCACTGTATGGATCAAGAGCTGTTAACGGCGTTGTACTTATTACTACAAAATCTGGTAAATCACGTCAGGGTCAGAAAGGCCTTGGTGTAACGCTCGAAGAGAACGTCATGTGGGAAAATCCTCTTGTAATTCCTAAATTTCAAGACCTTTATGGACAGGGATCGCGTATTGCACCCGGGCAATATGCATTTGATTATTACGATGGTTTGGGTAATGGAATCAATGACAATGTTGACGAAAGCTGGGGCCCGCCAATGGATTATATAGTAAAGGCTGAAGATCTGCTGCCGGGTGGTAAATTATATTGGACGGTGGATCCATTGGGTGAATTAGGGGTTGATATTCCCCCCATTCCTCAAACTGTAGGTACAACTCTGGTTCTCCCTCAGTTCGACAGCCCTTATAATGCTGAAACCGATACTCGTACTCCAACTCCATGGATCTCACATCCCGATAATGTAAAGAGTTACTTTGTAACAGGGATGAAAAGAACCACAAGCCTGTCCATTGCAGGTGCCAGTCAAAACGCAAATTTCCGTCTTGGCTTGTCAAACCAGAAAATCACAGGGATCCTTCCAAATACAGACCTTACGAAAAACAATATTGCCTTAAATGCTGAATTAGCTGTTACTGACAAGATTACCGTTGGTGGTTCTGCAACCTATATCAACAACAAGAGTGATAACATTGCAGAAAACGGATATAACGGAGGCAACCCGATGCAGTCACTCGCACAGTGGTTCGGCCGTCAGGTTGATATGGCTTCTCTGAAAGCAAGATGGAATGAAATTGACCCGAAAACAGGCCTGCCATTCACCTGGAACCATTCCTACCATAATAACCCCTACTGGAACATGGAAAAAAATACCAATTCCAGGAACAGGGACAGGATGATAGGTGACGTTACTTTTAACTGGAAATTCACCAGCTGGCTACAATTAAAAGCTATGGCCGGAACTGACTGGTATGTTGAAGATATCGTGGAAAGAGTTGCTCAGGGTGATGTCGGAATAGGATATCCCAAGGGTGGTTTTTGGAGTTATTCAAACCGCAGGCAGGAGATCAATGCTAATGCCAGAGTTGAATTTAATAAGAGTTTTGGTGATTTTGGTGTTAATGCAAGCCTGGGCGCTGAGTATAATCATCAGAATTCTCAGTTCCGTAGAATTAATGTTGCACAGCTTATTGTCCCTGATCTGTATGCAATCAGTAACGCTGCTGTTGCACCCACAACAGACCTCAGCGAGAGGCATACTGAGTTGCAGAGTGTTTTCGGAACGGCAAACTTAAGTTTTAAGAATTGGGTCTTCCTTGATCTTACCGGAAGAAATGACTGGTCATCAACTTTACCGATAAATAACTGCTCTTACTTTTATCCATCAGCATCATTTTCGTTCATTGTTACCGATGCGTTTGGTATCAAATCCAACGTTCTTTCCTTCTTGAAGATCAGGGCAAGTTATGCTGAAGTGGGTGGTTCTGCAGATGCATATGCCCTTCAGGGTACATATAGTGCGGGTGATCCATTTATTGGTAACCCGTCACTCAGTTATACAGGTACAATACCTCCACTGGGACTGAAACCGCAGAGGAAACGATCCATGGAATTCGGTCTTGAGTTGAAACTCTTACAGAACAGAATAGGCCTGGATGCTGATTTCTATAAAGAAAATACCATTAACCAGATCATGAACATCGGAGTATCAAGTACCTCAGGTTTCGGTACCAAGACGATCAATGCAGGTAACCTTCAGAACATGGGTGTTGAGTTGCAGTTAATGGGTACTCCGGTTCAAAAATCAAACTTCTCATGGGATATAACCGTTAACTGGTCAAAAAACAAGAACAAAGTTGTCTCTCTCTATGGAGACATGAAATACCTCCAGCTTTACGGTATAGGCTGGAGCGGTTATACATATGCCTTCCCGGGTAAAGATTATGGCACTATATTTGGTTATGCAATTGTCCGTGAAAATGCGACACCGGTCTATTATGATGAAAAGAAAACACAACTTGCGTATTATACCTATTCCGGAAGGCCACTTGTTACCACAACAGGAAGATACATCCGTTCGGGACAGAGAACAATACTTGGCAACGTGTATCCTGACTGGTTTGGAGGAATTAACAACTCATTTACCATATATAAGAACTTCAACCTCAGCTTCCTTGTTGACTTCAGGAAAGGCGGAGATATGTTCTCTGTAACTCACATGTTTGGTATGGATACAGGTATTCTTGCAGAAACTGCTGCCACTAATGATAAAGGGCATAATATCAGAGATGCCGTTGCAGATGGCGGTGGAATCCTGATAGGTGGTGTTTACGGAAAAGTAGATCCAGTAACCGGAAATATAATTTTCACTGATGCAACAGGAGCGACTGTTGCTGAGCCTGTTGCGAACACAACCTACTTAGATGCTAACCAATATGGTTATGACTTTTATCCCAAACATGAATTGAATATATTCGATGCAAGCTTTGTCAAGCTGCGCGAGGTTACAGCGACTTATTCTTTTAACAAGATCGGTTTCCTGAATAAGGCGGGCATTAAAGATCTGAGCCTTTCTTTAGTAGGACGTAACCTATGGATAATACATAAGAATGTTCCGGATCTTGACCCTGAAACCAGTTCGAGTGCCGGTAATACAGGTGTTGGTGCAGAAACCAACTCTATTCCTTCTACCAGATCTTACGGTTTCAATATCAAGATTAGTTTCTAACATAAATGCATCTGAAAATGAAATACTTAATGAAATCACAAATAATTATACTGGG
>JAPLEC010000229.1 GCA_026391515.1 Bacteroidia bacterium
ATTATTAATTTTTTATTAATAATGAATCTTTTATTCTAATCAGCAAAATTGAAATAAATCGCAAACTATTGAAAGTAAACTCCTTTGTGCTCTTCGTGTGTACTTCGTGCTCTTTGTGGTTAAAAAAACTTAACCACTAAGTTATTTCGTTAAAAGTTTAATTTTTAATAAATATTTTTAAAGTTCTTTGACATATTGTAATCGGGAAAAACATTGTTTAAAAGTTGCTTGTTTTTAAGTGTTTATAAATAGTTTTCATAATTTTGTCAAGGAGGAGCATGCAGATCCCGTACTTTGTGAAGTTATTTCACATTGGGACAAGTCGTGTTCCTTCCTTTTTTTGGTTTGTTTTCTTGAGATGGGAGCTGCCGCATCAAATACTTGGTAACGACGGCTCTTCTTAGTGTTGACACTCTCCTGGAGCTGTTTTTCCTGCTGCTTACTTTTTGACTTCTCGTAATTTTGCTTATCAATTAACGGATTAAATGCTTGCTTGTTTTTAAGCATCCCGTAAATGATACGCAATATCTTGTGCATACAAACACCAATAGCAGCCATTTTAGACATCCCCTGGGATAATTTTTTTTCATAAACCGCCCTAATCAATGGATTGTAAGTAATAGCTCCTTTTGCAATGTTAAACAGGATCTTTCGCATATTCTTACTACCCTGTTTGCTCATGCGAACGCCTATTACCTTATCTCCGCTCTGCTTAAACTTGGGATGTAATCCAAAATAACAGCTAAAGCCTTTTACAGTAGGAAAACGCTCTATGGTCTCTATTTCAAGCAACAAACCAATTGCAGATATGGTGTTAATGCCATTAAATGACTTAAGTATTTCGATCTCCGGGCAGATCAGCTCCTGTTCAATCAATCGCATCTGGCTTTTGATATTTTGGTCAAATGCTTTGATTTGCCGGGCAATTTGACTTACCAGTATTTCTGCATTTTTATCTGTGGCAGAAGCGATATTTTGCTTCGCTTCTGCTACCAGTGTTTTTGCTCTTGCCAGTGTCAGATAAGGGATTTTTGAAAGCTTTTCAGGTTTGGCTTTCGCCAATTTATCGGCTGTAGGGCACTTGATTATTAGCTCCAGCAGCCAGTTAGGAAGATTATCTTTCTTAAGGCGGATTAATATCGGATTTGCGCAATACAAAATAGTTTCCAGCTGATTGATGGTTTGAGTCCTCTGGGCTTTTTGCATTTCTACAAAGTTCCAATGACGGCAAAGAGTCTTCCACTTATCATCCTGATCAAAAGATATATTTTCAGGGTGATTAATCATATATTCAGCAATACTTAAAGCACTTATGGCATCTGTAACATTTCGTTTCATGCCTGCCCTGCGGTTAAAATTAACCCCTGAAGGATTTATCCTGGCTACCTTAAGGTTAAATACCTTCTGGTAGCTCTTAAGAGTGCTGAACCAATTGTTCTCATAACCACCGGTACTTTCTACTGCTGCATACATTTCTGATCCCGGATGCTTCTCAAAATAAGCTTCAAGAATAGAATATAGCTTACAATGACCTGCGTAAGTGTCATCAAGCTGAAAGTTATCCAAAACAGCCTGCTTCTTTTCTGAAAGGATTACCCAGTCGGCATATCCTTTACTGACATCACTTCCCAAATAAAGTTTCATAGAGCATTTCTTTTTGTTTTACATTAACAGGTAACATCTTACTCGTAAATACGGTTTCGAAAACCATGTTATTTCCCGATTTTTACCTGACTGACATAATAAACTTAGTGACAGGTTCTATAGACCTACGACACGAACCATTATTGCCAGTTAAGTAAAACAATAATTCAATAACTTTATAAAATATTTCAAAGAACAAACATACGAGGAACACAAAGTGCGCACTAAGGGACACAAAGGATTATTTCATATACCATTGATTATCTGTTACTTTGGGAAAGACACTATTTTTTATTATCTTTGATTGTTCATGCAGATACTGAACACTTTTCAGAGGTTTAATTTTT
>JAPLEC010000318.1 GCA_026391515.1 Bacteroidia bacterium
ACAAGCTCCCAGAAAATATACATCTGGAAAATATTAGGTGCAATTACAAGTCCAAGCATCGAAAAAGTGAAAAGCGAAAGAAATGCAAAGAAACGTTCAAATCCTCTTTCACCTTTCATATAACCAATACTGTAAATGTGAACCATAAACGATACAGTACTGACAACTATCAACATCATTACTGAGATGGGATCAAGCAGAACGCCTAAGTCAATATGCAGCTTATCAGTGAATTGCAGCCATGTTATGTTAAAGCCAAGAACAGCTTTAAAAGTCTCTGCTGCCTTTGGGGTTACAAAGAAATAATTATAGGCTGTAATGTATGACAGTACTGTAATTACAGCTAACCCTGCGGTTCCTAAAATTCCTGATAACTTTGGCTTCAGCTTATGTCCTGCAAGCCCGAGCAATACGAACATTAGAAAGGGTATCAGCGGGATCCAGACGGTATATGAATAATTTATCATAGATATGGTTTGCAGTAAATTTTATCAGTATTTCATTTCGTTTACGTCCTCAACGTTAATAGTGGTGAAGCGTCGGTAGATATTTATTATTATAGCTATTGCCACTGCAGCTTCTGAGGCAGCAACGGCAATTATAAACAGGCTGAAAAACATACCCTCAAGTCTGTCAGGGAACAGGTAACGGTTGAATGCCATGAAATTTATATTCACCGAATTCAGTATTAGCTCGACAGACATCAGAATTGTAATAAGATTCCTGCGGGTGAGAAAACCATAAATTCCGGTAAAGAACATTATGGTAGCAAGGATCAGAAATAAATATAATGGTATTCCGGCATTCATCTTATTACTGTTTTAATATTTGAGATTCTGTTTTATCGGGGCCGCCTTTTTTAGCGATTACAATTGCTGCAACCATTGCTGCAATCAGCAAAATGGAAATAACTTCGAATGGCAATACATAACCATTAGATCCGGTTGAAAGAAGGCTTTTTCCGATCAGACGCATGTTGACTTCCTCGGCAGCCACTTTTGTTGCTGAGAAATTAAAATCAAGAATTGTTGTGATTGAGAGAACAGCTCCTGCAATTGCTGCTAACGCAGAAAATAACGATTTCTTCCATCCGACAGGTTCAGCTTTTTGACTGATATGACTCGTAAGAAGTATAGAAAAAATAATCAATACCACAATACCTCCTGCATAGAGAGTAAGCTGTACTGCGGCAAGAAAATGATAATTCAGCATGAAGTAAAGTCCTGAAGTAGAGACAAGTACAAAAAGCAGGTAAATTGCTGCTCTTAATATTTTCCGGCTGGTAACAGTCAGGATTGAAAAAACAACAATCACGACAGAAAACAGCAGAAACATGATCTGGTTAGAGGTCATCACTCAACTCCTTTCATTAATTGTGAACCTGGTTTATTTAATACTTTTATCAAAAGAGCCCTGTTAAAGACAGCATGCTCGAACTCCTGACTAAACGCCAGAGCATTTGAAGGACATGATTTTACACAAAGAGCACAGAAAGTGCACATGCTGAGCCGATAAATATGTTTGTCAATAGCACGTTTCTTTTTGCCGTCTTCAGTAGCTATTGTTTTTGAAATAATTTCAATTGAACCATTTGGGCAGTTAATCTCGCAAATACCGCATCCGGTGCATTTATGCTCATTTTTTTCATTATGCGGCATAATAACTTCGCCCTTGAACCTGTCGAACATCACAAGCTTATTCCTGTTATTAGGATACTTCTGAGTGACAATTTTTGAAGGACTGAAAAAATATGATCCTGTAACCTTCATCCCCTTCAGCAAAGACCAGACCCCCATTAAAACTTCTTTCAGATAATTATAAATGCTTCTCATAAAGAGATATATTATAAAGGTATGTCGTTAAAAGTGCCAGCCCATCAGTACTACAAAAGCCATTACCAATACATTAACCAGATTTATCGGCAGTAAATATTTCCACTCCAGAGTCAGCAGCTGATCGATCCTCAAACGCGGAAATGTCCATTTGAACCACATCATCAGAAAGATCACAAAGAATGTTTTACCGATATACCAGATAAATGGAGGTATGTAATCCATTACACTGTTAAATCCATCCCAATGCCCTACATGGAATGGCATCCAGCCACCCAGGAAAACAGTTGCTGCAATCGACGCAACAATGAACATGTTCATATATTCAGCAAGGAAGAAAAAAGCAAATTTGATCCCTGAATATTCAGTATGATAGCCAGCAGTAAGCTCTGATTCGGCTTCCGCAAGGTCGAAAGGTCCGCGGTTTGTTTCAGCGGTGCTGGAAATAAGGAAGATAATGAATGCAATGAAAGCAGGGATATGTCCCTTGAAGATGAACCAGCCGGTCCTTTGTGCTTCAACAATCTCTGAAAACTGCATTGTTCCTGCAAGAATGACAACAGTTATCAAAGCCAGCCCGACTGAAAGCTCATAGCTTACGATCTGGGCTCCGCTACGCATTGCACCTATCAGAGAGTATTTATTATTACTCGACCATCCTGCCAGCAAAACTCCGATGACACCCATTGCTGAAACAGCAATCACATATAAGACCCCTATATTCAGGTCAATAGCATGCAATCCATTTGCGAATGGAATTGCAGCAATTGCCATAAATGAGGCAATAATGACTATAAAAGGAGCCAGGTTAAAAAGAAACTTATCCGCTTTTTTAATGGGTATCAGTTCAACAAGCAGGAGCTTTATCAGGTCTGCTATTGTCTGGAATATTCCAAACGGACCGACACGGTTCGGTCCAAGCCTGTTTTGCATAAATGCACATACCTTTCTCTCAGCATATACCAGGAATAATCCAACCAGCGCATAAAACAGAAGTATAAGAACCCCAATAATAAGCATTTCTGTAACAGTTGTCCAGAAAGGCGACATAGCATTATGCAGCCCTGTGTCAATATTTTTCGTAAGTAATGAAAAGTCATAAAAAACTTTCCACCACGGCTCAGAAAATGTCGAAATATTTTGTGCGGCTATAACCAATCGCATATCGAATGTCTTTTATCTTTGATCTTTGTTCTTCTATCTTTTAAAACCCACCCCATGCCCCTCCCAGGAGGGGATCTTTTTATTTCTTTTATCTTAGATCTTGTTTCTTTTGTCTTTTATCTTTTCCTAGCGGTCAATATCCGGAATAATCAGATCCAGCGAACCTGATATTGCCACCAGGTCAGCAATCTTAAATCCTTTTGACATCATGTTCAGCGCTGCCAGATTTACAAAATTCGGTGAGCGGAATTTTATCCTGAATGGATTCTTGTTCCCGTCACTAACTATGTAAACTCCAAGTTCTCCGCGGGCTGTTTCAACTCTCTGATAGTATTCTCCTTCAGGCAGCTTAATAACAGGTTTCATTTTTACCGCATATTGTCCTTCCGGAATGTTGTCGATAAGCTGATCGATTATATTCATCGATTCACGCATTTCCTCCATTCTCACAAGATATCTGTGATATGTATCACCTTCAGTAAACAGCACCTCATTGAACTTGACCCTGTCATAAGCGCTGTAAGGTTCATATTTTCTGACATCACAGGAAAATCCTGCTGCTCTGCCAACCGGGCCCGTAACACCAAATGAAACAGCATCTTCCAGAGATAGCTTTCCAATACCCATTGTACGCTCCCTGAAAATGACGTTGCCTGTCAGCAACTGGTCGTATTCAGGTAAAGTTTTTCTGAAATATTTAATAAAGTCTTTTACACGCTTCTGAAAATTCGGATGTATATCGTACATCAGTCCTCCGGGGCAGCTATAGCTTACAATCATGCGGCTGCCGCATGTTTCTTCCCAGATATCAAGGATTCTTTCCCTGTCGCGGAGACCGTAGAAGAAGCATGTGAGGCCGCCAAGATCCATCCCAAATGTTGCCCAGAAAAGTTGATGCGACTGAATACGAGTCAGCTCTGCCATAATTGTCCTTATCACTTTAACCCTGTCAGGAATTTCAATTTCAAGGGCTTTTTCAACATTAAGACAGACTGCTTCATTGTTTATATGCGCTGAGAGGTAGTCCATCCGGTCAGTCAGATGGATAATCTGAGGATAGGTTATGCTTTCGCACATTTTCTCGATACCTCTGTGAATATATCCCACATGAGGTTCTACATTCTTTACTATCTCGCCCTTTAATGATACGACCAGACGAAGCACTCCATGTGTAGAAGGATGCTGCGGCCCCATGTTTATGACATATTCCTCCTGTTCGTTGATGCCAGTAGTTTTTACCTGCTCTTCCATAAATTACTTGGTAACAATATTAATATCATCAACATAGTCCTTTCTTAAAGGGAATCCCCATGAATTATCGAGAAACAATCTTCTCAGATCAGGATGATTTATAAATTTTATGCCTAACAGGTCATAAACCTCTCTCTCGAGAAATTCAGCTGCTTTCCAGATATCTGTAACTGAATCAAAATGAGGATTTTCTCTGTCAGCAGTCCGTGTTTTCAGAACAACTGTATGACCATATTTTGTTGAACGGAGATGATAAACAACTCCAAGCTCCTGTCCATAATCAACACCCGTAATACAAAAAAGAAAATCAAAAGACGATTCATCATTCTCCTTTAATTGAAAAGCAAGCTGATGCAGTTTTGAGGAGGGAACTATTACCTCGGTAAATTGCTTACCCTCTTTTGTTCTGCAATCCTGTTCAAGCGACTTAATGAATATTCCAAGTTCTGTTTTATTCATCCTGGTTTTTATTTAGTGCTGTGCTCGGCAATGCGTTTTTTCCTCGATTTAATATTTTCTGTCTCTATTTTACGCTGAAGCTGGAGCATTCCATATAATAAAGCTTCAGGTCTTGGAGGACAACCGGGAACATAAACATCTACAGGAATGACATGCTCAACGCCTTTGACCACACTATAGGAATTAAGGAAGAATGGTCCGCCTGAAATGGCACAAGCACCCATTGCTACAACATATTTAGGCTCAGACATTTGATCGTACAATCGTTTAAGTACCGGTGCCATCTTATTCACAATGGTTCCGGCAACAACAATAACATCAGCCTGACGGGGGCTGGCTCTGTAAACCTCCATACCGAACCTTGCAAAATCATGACGGGGAGCACCTGTAGCCATCATCTCAATTCCGCAGCAGCTTGTGGCAAAGGTCAGTGGCCACAGTGAATTCTTCCTTCCCCAGTTAATGACACTATCAACAGTTGTTAAAAGAATATTTGTACCGGATTTTCTTAGAAGCTCGAGACTTTCATTGTCTTTGAACTCCTCTTTCTTCATACCTTTTATTCCCATATAAGCGCATGTTTTTTCCAGGCATACAGAAGACCCAGACCCAATATAAAGAAGAAAATAACTATTTCGATAAAAGCTGTCATGCCTACCTCTTTCATTACAACAGCCCATGGAAAAACAAGGACAGTTTCAACATCAAAAATGAGAAAAAGGATAGCAAAGAGATAATACCCAACATTGAATTGTAACCATGTCACTCCCTTGGTCGGAATACCACATTCGTAAGGTTCAAATTTCTGTGGATTAGTCGATTTGGGAGCAATTATTTCAGAAAAGATCAATACCAATCCTACAAATGATGCTCCGATTAGAAAGAATAAAACAAGCCATTCATTTTTCATAAAACCAGGTTTTTGTTTTGTCAAAGGCGGGACAAAAGTATAATTTCTTTTATATTTTGTGAAATTATTTTAGAGTAAATATAAATGATAATTGTCACCTCTCTGAAATCATTTCTTCAGTTATTCAGAATGGTCAAATTCAGATT
>JAPLEC010000410.1 GCA_026391515.1 Bacteroidia bacterium
CAAAACTCTGCCCCGAACGTAGTTTCGGGAGAGCCATAGGGAGGGTTAAGAAGAATTAGTCAATAATGAGAAAGATAAAGATACTCTGGACAGATGATGAGGTTGAGGTTCTGAAGCCGCATATATTTTTTCTTGAGGAAAAAGGCTATGAAATTGATACCTGTTCAAATGGAAATGATACCGTTGATCTGGTCAGGCAAAATACTTATGACCTTATTTTTCTTGATGAAAATATGCCCGGACTGAGCGGTATTGAAACGCTCAGGCTGATCAGAGAAATCAGGACTGATATTCCGGTGGTGATGATAACAAAAAGCGAAGAAGAAGAATTAATGGAAGCAGCTATTGGATCGGAAATAGCCGATTATCTTATTAAACCCGTAAAGCCAAAGCAGATTCTTCTGGCAATAAAAAAGATCCTCGATCAGAAAAGACTTGTTACTGAAAAAACCACAACCGACTACAGGCTGGAATTTAGCCGTATCGGTAACCTTATTGGCTCTGCTGCAAGCCGCAATGACTGGATTGAGTTATACCGCAAGCTTACATTCTGGGAATCGGAGCTTGAAAAATCATCTGATCAAGGGATGTCTGAGATTTTTAAAATGCAGGAGAATGAAGCCAATAATTCATTTGCGAAATTTGTGACGAAGAATTATTTGTCGTGGCTTGATCAGCGTGATACTGACGGTCTGGTTCTTTCTCCTTCGCTCCTATCAAAAAAAGTCTTTCCTCAGATAATTAACAACCGTCCGCTATTTTTCATTCTCATTGATAACATGAGATTCGATCAGTGGAAGATAATTTCTGCGGAGCTCGGAGGTCTTTTCAGAATTGTCGAAGAGGAAATTTACTTCAGCATTCTCCCAACTGCTACCCAGTACAGCCGGAATGCAATTTTTGCCGGCTTGATGCCGTCACAGATCGCAGATGCCATGCCTCAGTTCTGGATAAATGATGACGAAGATGAAGGAAAAAATAATTTTGAAGAGGAATTGTTCAGAAACCTGCTGACGCGTAAAGGGCTGAAGTACAAATGGTCTTATAATAAAATCAGTAGCGGGACCGAAGGGAAGAAAGTGAATGAAAAGGTCAGACAGTTTCTTGAAAATGATATCAATATCCTGGTATATAATTTTGTTGATATGCTTTCGCATGCCCGTACTGAGATAGGTCTTATAAGAGATCTTGCGGAGGACGAACCTGCATACAGGAGCCTTATCCGCTCATGGTTTATACACTCCTCGCTTTTTGAACTGCTGAAGGTATTATCATCACATCGCGTCAGAATAGTTTTCAGTACCGATCATGGGACGATCAGAGTTCAGAATCCGGTAAAAGTGGTTGGCGATAAAAAAACATCATCTAATCTTCGTTATAAAACAGGGCGTAATCTCGATTATAATCCCGATGAAGTCTTTGAGATAAAAAATCCTGAAAAAGCCTTTCTCCCAAAAACTAATATCACTTCACGATATATTTTTGCCCGGAATAAGGATTTCCTGGTCTACCAGAATAATTATAATTACTACGCAGGTTATTATAATAATACTTTTCAGCATGGAGGAATTTCACTCCAGGAAATGCTGCTGCCTTTTGCAGTCCTTGATCCAATGTAGCTAAGGCTCTCTAGGTCCGAACTGAAAATAAACCTTATTACTGCCCTTCTTTGTGTTCTTTGTGATTAACCTTTGTGTCCTTAGTGGTTAAGTTTTTTTAACCACAAAGAGCACGAAGTACACACGAAGAGCACAAAGGAGTTTACTTTCAATAGTTTGCGATTTATTTCAATTTTGCTGATTAGAATAAAAGATTCATTATTAATAAAAAATTAATAATGAGAATAATTATTAAAAATAAAAAAGAGCTGCCAGCTGCTGCCGGAAAGATTTTAAAGCATTTTCAGGAAAAAAGAATTTTTGCTTTTTATGGGGCAATGGGTGCAGGTAAAACAACTTTTATTAAAGCTGTTTGTGAATCGCTTGGAGCCGCTGATCTTGTCAGCAGCCCCTCTTTTACACTTATAAACGAGTACAGGCGGTCAGATGGAGGATCTTTGTATCATATTGATCTTTACAGAATTAAGAACCGCAATGAAATGCTCGATCTGGGTATCGAGGAGTATTTTTCCAGCGGATCGTATTGTTTTATCGAATGGCCAGAAATGATTGAAGAGATTCTGCCTGAAGGAACCGTGAATGTAAAAATCACTGTCGGGAAAAATGAAGAGCGTATTCTCGAGATATCATGAACAAATCTTATTTTGTACCTGTCTTGCATTTTTTTTTAACTTTGAACAAATAACACTCTATTAAGTATGAACGACAAAGGCAAGAGCGGAAAAGTGAATCTTGGCAACACTGCATTCATGCCGAAAGAAGAACATCTTGAAACTGCTGTCAGGTTCAGGAGAATATCTATCGGCATTCCCAGCGATACTAAAGATGATGAAAAAAGAGTTGCACTGACTCCCGAAGCAGTCAGCCTACTTGTTGAAAGTGATAACGAAGTGATTCTTCAGAAAGGCGCCGGTAATGGAGCCAACTATTCCGATAAGGATTATAGCGAAAATGGAGCGATAATTACTGACTCACCTGCCAGAGTTTTCGGATCTGATGTTGTGATTAAAGTCGCACCATTCACTGAAAAAGAAACTGATTATCTTAAAGGTAATCAGGTTGTTATGTCGTACCTTAATGTTCTGAAGCTCGATGAGGAAACTCTTGCCAGGCTGATCAGGAAAAAAGTGACAGCTATTGCTTTTGAAAAGATCCGTGATAATAATGGTGTATTGCCAGTTATTGAATCGATGAGCGAAATTTCAGGAGTCACATCAATTCTTCTGGCTTCTGATTATTTAAGCAACCATCATGGAGGAAAAGGGGTAATGCTTGGCGGAATTACAGGAGTTACTCCAACCGAGGTTATAATTTTAGGAGCAAATACTGCTGGAGAATATGCAGCAAAAGCTGCTATCGGACTTGGCTCCCAGGTTAAGATATTTGACAGTTCTTTACAGAGATTAAAGGGATTCGAATCTCTTTTAGGTCAGAGACTTCAGACGTCAGTTTTTCACCCACAGGTTTTGAAGAAAGCATTAAAATCGGCCGATGTACTTATCGGAGCAATTGAACTTGAAGATCTCCGTCCATGGTATTATATCACTGAAGAAATGGTCCGGACAATGAAGAAGGGAGCCGTAATTATTGACCTCAGCATCGACCGTGGCGGATGTATTGAGACTACTGAATGCCGTGCGATGAGAGATCCTGTCTATGAAAAACATGGGGTTATCCATTTTTCAGCATGGAACCTTCCATCGCGTGTTGCCAGGACAGCATCAATCGCTTTGAGTAATATTTTTGCCCCATTGCTTCAGAATATGGCAGACTCCGGAGGAATTACCCATTTGCTGAAAATTGATACCGGCGTACGCAATGGAGTATACCTGTACAATGGCATACTTACCAATGAAACCCTGGGACAGAAATTCGGAGTATTATCAAAAGATCTGGATCTGCTGCTTTCAGCATTCTGATAATCAATTGTAAGAAAGGATCGTTTTTTTACCTTTTATTTCAATTTTTGCTCTTTTGCCGATATAAAAGGCACGATTATCAGGAATATGTCCTGCCGGGAAATTGAAGAATACCGGGTAATCATATTCCCCGATTATGTTACCAATTATTTCTTTATGGCTCTTCCCCCATGGAATTTTAGTTTCGTTCATTTCGGTTATTCCGCCGACAACCAGTGCAGCAAGATTTTTGAGCTTCCCTGAAAGCTTCAGTGAAGTCATCATTCTGTCGAGATGATAATAATATTCCCCGACCTCTTCAATAAATAATATCTTCCTGTCAGTTTTTGGTTCTGCAGGAGTCCCGATCAGGCTGAAGATAAGTGATAAATTTCCTCCTGTGATTTCTCCTTCAATCTGCCCGGGTCTGATAATATTACCCTTCCATTCCAGTGAACGGCAACCTGTGAATAATGCATTATGCAGTGAGTCAAGGGTCGCTTTTGTCTTTTCAGGATTAGAAAAATTTAACGGCATCTCTCCATGTATAGAAACCATGTTGCATTTTTCACTCAGCCAGATATGCAATACCGTTATATCGCTGAATCCAACGTACCACTTCGGATCTTTTTTCAGGGAATGAAAATCAATCTTATCAATGATCTTCATCATCCCGTAACCGCCTCTTGAACAGAAGATTGCCTTAATTTTTTTATTATCGGTCATTTTCTGAAAATCCATCAATCTCTCCCTGTCGCTTCCTGCAAAAGGGCCTTCTTTTTTCAGGGCATTCTTACCTATATGAACTTTCAATCCCCACGACTCGAGAAGCTTTACGGCTTCTGCAATTTTCACCTCATCAATGGCAAATGCCGGTGAAATGATTGCGACTTCATCACCTGGTTTTAAAAACGGAGGCTGGATTTTTCTGACAGGCATATAGAATATATTATACGTAAAAGTAACTGAAATTGTTTCGATTACAACCTACTGACCCCCCATCCCCCCTAAAGGGGGGCTAATACTCTGCTTTATAATTAGTTGGCTAATCACATATGTATGCGATTTAAGCCCCCTTTAGGGGGTTTGGGGGCGGTTTCATATTTTATTATCTTTGACCGATTTTATGTTACAGCAATGAAAAAATTTAAAAGATATCTCATTACTTCTGCGTTGCCATACGCAAATGGCCCGCTTCATATAGGTCATCTGGCCGGAGTTTATGTGCCTTCCGATATTTATACAAGGTACCTGAGAATGAAGGAAGAAGATGTGATATCGATCTGCGGTTCTGATGAGCATGGTGTACCGATTACACTTAAAGCACGTAATGAGGGAGTCACTCCGCAGGAGATAGTCGACAGGTATCATGCAATAAATAAAAAAGCCTTCGAAGATTTCGGAATTGCTTTTGATATTTATTCACGTACATCCAATAAAGTGCATTATGAAACTGCTTCAGAATTTTTTCTGAAGCTTTACAATAAAGGTGAATTCACTGAAAAAACTTCAGAACAATATTACGATGAAGAGGCCGGCTGTTTTCTTGCCGACCGCTACATAATGGGAACATGTCCTCATTGTGGTAATGAAAGCGCCTATGGCGATCAGTGTGAAAAGTGCGGAACATCATTAAGCCCTTCTGATCTCATTAATCCCCATTCAACAATCAGCGGCAGCAAACCTGTTTTGAAAGAGACGCTTCACTGGTATCTTCCTCTCGACAAATACGAACCATGGCTTAAAAAATGGATCCTCGAAGATCATAAAGAATGGAAGACGAATGTTTACGGACAGTGCAAATCGTGGCTCGACCAGGGATTGCAGCCCAGGGCAGTAAGCCGTGATCTCGACTGGGGAGTACCTGTACCTTTAAAAGGTGCCAGAGGTAAGGTTCTTTATGTATGGTTTGATGCTCCGATTGGATATATATCTGCCACAAAGGAGCTTACACCTCACTGGGAAAAATACTGGAAAGACAAGGATACGAAGATGGTTCATTTCATCGGAAAGGATAATATTGTTTTCCATTGCATTATTTTCCCGGCAATGCTAAATGCCGAAGGAAGTTTCATACTTCCGGATAATGTCCCTGCCAATGAATTCCTGAATCTCGAGAACGATAAGATCTCCACTTCAAGGAACTGGGCTGTCTGGCTCCATGAATATCTTATTGATTTCCCCGGCAAGCAGGATGTTCTAAGATATTCACTGTGTGCCAGTGCACCTGAGACCAAGGACAATGATTTTACATGGAAAGAATTT
>JAPLEC010000044.1 GCA_026391515.1 Bacteroidia bacterium
TATGATTACAGTGGACGAGACCAAGGGAAGGATTCCTGTTTATGCCGGAACTAACGGTATTACTACCCGAGAAACTGTTATGTTGACCCAATTAGCCCAGGAATGCAGGGTGGATGCAGTTTCCGTTTTAACTCCTATGTTTATTGCTCCTACCCAGGACCAATTGATAAAGCACTATCAGACTATTGCAGAAAATACCAACCTTCCTTTAATACTGTACAACAATCCGCCAAAAACATCAGTAAGCCTTGCCCCTTCTACAGTAGCAAAATTAGCTGAAGTTCCGAATATTGCCGGCATTAAGGATTCCTCCGGCGATATGACATTGACTGCCGAATATATTCGCTTAACTCAGCATATAGACGATTTTTCCGTACTGATGGGGCGAGATACACTGATCTACGGTGCGCTTTGCTATGGAGCTGCAGGCTCAATCGCAGCTTGCGCCAACGTTGCTCCCGGATTGTGCGTTGATATTTATGAAAAGTTCATTGCAGGTGATTTAAAAGGCGCCCTGAAGGCACAGTTTACCCTGGCACCACTCAGGATAGCATTCACTCTCGGCACCTTTCCTGCTGTTATTAAGGAATCACTTAACTTATTAGGTATCGAAGCCGGACCTTGCATGGAACCTGTCGGATTAATGACCGGTGATGAAAGAGCAAAACTCAGGCAAGTGCTTTTAGATATGGGATTATTGAAATAGATTTTAGAGAGCACCTGAGAAACACTCGGACTAACTCAGATATTTTGGTCGCCGAAGGCTGCAGACAAGTCTTCATCAGCTGCCATAGGAAAAAAGAAACGGAGAAAGGGGGAAAGGGAGATCCCTTTTCTCCCATTCTCCCATTCCCCCATTCCTTTTATTTTATTTGCTTCGTGTTTATTACTTTACTAACTTTATAACAATCAACTTATAACATGGCAAGCCTCATCTCGGGATATAATTACGACATCTTCATCTCCTACCGTCAGAAGGACAATAAGCATGACGGCTGGGTGACTGAATTTGTTAACCAGCTGAAGGGCGAGCTTGAGGCTACTTTTAAAGAAGATATATCTATCTACTTTGATGAAAATCCCAGCGACGGTTTACTGGAAACACACAGTGTCGATAAAAGTCTTGAAGGTAAATTAAAATGCCTGATATTCATCCCCATCATTTCACAGACCTACTGCGATCCTAAAAGTTATGCCTGGCAACATGAGTTTTGTGCTTTTAATACTCTGGCAAGGGAAGATCAATTCGGAAGAGACATAAAGCTTTCAAGTGGAAATGTAGCCAGCAGGATATTACCGATCAAGATTCATGATCTTGATCCGGATGATAAAGCGCTGCTTGAGAATGAAATGGGAGGAGTACTGCGAAGCATTGAGTTCATTTATAAAGAGGCAGGAGTGAATCGTCCTCTGAAACCAAATGATGATGCAAAAGAAAACCTGAATAAAACACATTATATAAATCAGGTCAACAAGGTGGCAAATGCTGTTAAAGAGATTATTACTGCATTAAAAAAACAGAGTCAGCACCTGGAAGAAGTTGCAAAACAAGATTTAAAGTTGAACCCGACGCTAAAGAAGAATCTAATAAAAAAAATCGTTGCTGGATCATTAATTACATTGGCGTTGATAATACTTGGATTCTTATTTATTCCAACCCTTTTTAAATCTTCAGAACAACTTGAAAAATCAATTGCAGTTCTGCCATTTATTAATGACAGCCCTGATGATAATGAAGAAAACACTCCTTTCATCAATGGCCTTATGGAAGAGATTCTTATTAACCTGCAAGCTATTAAGGAGTTCAGGGTTCCTGGCCGCACTTCAGTAGAAAAGTACAGAAATGACCCTCAAAAATCAATTCCCGAAATTGCAAGGGAACTTGGAGTGAATTATATTGTTGAAGGTAGCTGTCAAAAATACGGAAATACTCTCCGTTTAAGGGTACAGCTGATAAAAGCAACAGGCAAAGAAGATCATCTTTGGGCAAACTCATATCAACAGGAGATAAAGGAAACTAAAGATGTTTTCGCTATACAGAGTCAGATTGCAAAGGCGATAGCGACAGAGCTTGAAGCAGTTATAACACCTCGGGAAATACAAAAAATTGAAAAAACGCCCTCTGCAAATCTGGAAGCGTATGACGCTTATCTTAAAGGGCTTTTCTTTTATGAAAAAGATCTATCGGCCGAAACTCCCAAAGCTATCTCTTGGTTTAAAGAAGCAATCAGACTTGATTCCTCTTTCTCTATGCCATGGACTTATCTTTCAATGTGTTACTGGAGATCTGCGACGACAGCTGATTCGCCTCAATTTAAGGAAGCTAAGCTGGCGAATATTAGAGCTCTGGACTTAGATCCTGAATCAGGTATTGCACTTGTTAACATGGCCGAAATCCTTGATAATGAATATAATTTTGAAGCAGCAGAAGAAAAAATAAAACAAGCCTTAAAATCTGATCCGGAAAATCAATACGTGTTAAGAAATGCTGGACGTTTATATACAAAACTGGGAAAAGGAGATGAAAGTATTTCATATTGCAATCAGGCCTTACAAAATGATCCTAATAATCCAACTGCGCTTTATTATTTGGCTTATGCATATTTCTACGCTGGCCGGTTGCAGGAAGCAAGAACAGTAGTTACAAAATCTCACGAACTGGAATACAAAGAACTTTCGACATTATATTACCAGATTCTTCTGGAGGAGGGAAATTTTGAAAGAATAATCAAAGAGCCCAGTTATGAAGGGAATAATGAGGCTGGTAATGTTGCAATTGCTGCATCAAATTTTGCTTTAGGTTATAAAAACAAGGCTGAAGAACAATGCAGTAACCTTAAAGAGAGAAAAATGCGTGCCTATTGGATTGCATTTATCTATGCTTTTGGAAATGAATCAGATAAAGTTTATGAATGGCTTGACAAGTCTTATAATTTGAAAGAGAAGGAATTTACATTTATTGGAGTAGATCCTGCTTTTAAGAAATTCAGGGCCGATCCAAAATTTAAACAATTGGTACAAAAACTGAAATTCCCGGTTTGAAAATAAAAAATGGCAAGCCTCATCTCCGGTTATAATTACGATATCTTTATCAGCTACCACCAAAAAGATAGCAAGCACAATGGCTCGAAGAGCAGGGAATGTTATAAAATTGGGCTCTCCATCCATTAAATATTAAACAAATCAGGCTAAATATTGTTATCTGTCAGGTAAGTAAAGGGCTCTTTCAATTAACCTTCAGAAGGTGAAATACTATTAAAAAGTGACTAAAATTCAACATATTGTGCTCTAATATTTTTAGTTTCGGAAAAAAAACATGAACTTTGACCTGGTTTTAATAACACTTTAATAATTAAATTATGAACATTTATGTCGGAAGCCTTCATTTCAAAATGAATGAAGCAGAACTCAAAGAACTATTTGAAGAGTATGGCGAAGTAGCATCCGCCAAGATCATTTTTGACAAATACTCAGGAAAAAGCAAAGGATTTGGTTTCGTCGAGATGCCAAATGAAGCTGAAGCAAAAAAAGCTATTGAAGAACTTAATGGAGCTGAAGTCCAGGGAAGAAACATTATTGTTAACGAATCCATTGAAAGAGGAGAAAGAAGAAGAGATTTCAGAGGTGGAAATAACGACCGCAGAGGCGGCGGGCCCAGAAGGGATAATATGTGATTGAAAACAAAAAAAAATTAAAACTATGAGAGGTACTGTTAAATGGTATGACAGAGTTAAAGGTTATGGATTCCTTCAGACTGAAGATAACAAAGATATCTTTGTCCACCGTTCAGGCTTGGAAGAATCGCATACCGAACTTGAGGCAGGCCAGGCTGTTGAATTTGAGGTTTAACAGAGAGAAAAAGGTCCTGTCGCCATAAAAGTAAGAAAAGTTGAATAACCTTTTGGAAGGCCAGGAAGGGGGTTTTATGAAAATATAATTGATAAACAGTTAGTTACAAAATTATGAAATCAAAATCAGCAGTATTTTTATCAGCATTGTTTCTCTGTTTTACACAACTTCCCTATGCTCAAAGCCTTGAAGAAGGTTTTAAGAACCCGCCTGAATCTGCAAAACCAAGAACCTGGTGGCATTGGACCAACAGTAATATCACAAAAGATGGCATAACAAAAGATCTGGAATGGATGAAACGTGTCGGCATTGGCGGCATGCAGCTTGCAGATGTTGCATCAGGTCAGGGACAAACCGTTGAAAAGAAAATCCTTTTCGGTTCTGATGAATGGTATGATGCAGTACGCTTTGCTGCATCTGAAGCCGACAGGCTGGGACTCGAAATGACTATTTTCAGTTCACCCGGCTGGAGCCTCACCGGGGGCCCATGGGTAAAACCTGAACAGGCCATGAAAAAACTGGTCTGGAGCGAAATTAATCTCAGGGGACCACAGAATTTTACTAGCATCTTACCATC